>NZ_BCSL01000017.1:0-72679 GCF_001570845.1 Dietzia papillomatosis NBRC 105045
TGACCTGGATCATGTGGTGCCGTTCAACCACGCCGACCCCGCCGCCGGTGGCCTGACCATCGAGGCGAACCTGGTGGCCCAATGCCGGCGCCACCACCGGTTCAAAACGTTCTCCGACTGGACCTACAAGCTGGAGCCCGACGGCACGCTGATCGTGACGACCCCCGACGGCACCGTCATGCTCACCCGGCCCGACGGGCCGCTGGCCCAGTACCGGCGCGAGCAACAACGTAGCGAGGCCGAGGCCTGGGCGCGTCAGCAACGCCGCAATCCCAGCCCCGTCTACGGGGCCGGGGTCCTGGACGAGGCCACCTACTTCGCCCGCCGCGCACAACGCCTGGCCCGCGAACGCGCCCGCACCGCCGCCCGCAACGCCACCGAGGCCCGCGCCGCGACCTCGCCGCCACCTGAGACCGCGGAGACGCCCACCGGCAGCGCACCCGCACCCGAATCCACCGCCAACACCACCCCGGACGCGAACGCGACGCCGGACTCGGGATCGCGTGAGCGCATGACCCCCGCCGCGGCCAGCCGCTGGTGGCAACGCAACAAACCCACCGACAGCGCCCAGGAAAAAGCCATCCTCCACGCCCTCCACGAGCACCTCGACGAACTCCTCCAACCACCACCACCCTTCTGAGGCAGGAGGGGGCCAGCGCCGGCGGCCGGCGCGCGGACGGGCTCTGCATCGATGGTTCCGAGCAGCACTATGAAATGCGCTGAACCCCCGGTCGTCGAGACGACCGGGGGTTCAGCCCGATTGTGGAGCTGCCGGGAATTGAACCCGGGTCCTCCGCAGCATCGGCAGGACTTCTCCGTGCGCAGTCCGCGTTGGCCTCTACTCGGATCTCGCCCTCATGCGGACGTGTTGGCGATGACGATCCCAGTCACTGTGAGTTGTCCCGACCCACCCCGTGACCGGGTGAGCCGGTGATCCCTCTAGATGATGCCGGGTTCCGGGGCGAGAGCGACCCCGGGCCGACAGACTACGGGCTCGCTATCAGGCAGCGAGGGCGTAGTCGCGCTGATTGGTATCGGCGCGTAATTGGTTGCCACGACGCTTACGGTGGTCTCTGGCCTGCACCGGCACGCTTCCCCTGCGTCAGCTCACGTAGTCGAAACCACATCAGCCCCTCAGGAGCCGCCGACTTCCGCCGACGGACCTCCAACCATACCCCCGGGGACCGTCGAATACCAGGGTGACGTCCGTCTCCGGTCAGCCAAGCGTGAGGAGGACGATCGCGACGCCGGCCAGGCCCAGCCCGGCCAGTTGGACCGCGCGCATCCGCTCGCCCCCATGCGTGACCGCCAGCGCGACGGTGAAGGCGGGGTACAGGGCGGCGATGACGCTGACGAGGGAGAGCATCCCTGCCTGGGAGGCGAAGTAGAACGCACCATTCGCGATCGCGTCGAACACGGCGATCACCACCCCGATCGCGATGAGACGGCGCGGGAAGCGGAACGACTCACGCGCGGCCACGGCAGCGGCGAGCAACATCACCGTCGCGCCTACCCGCGACGCCGCGACCGGCCAGAGCCCCTCGCCCGCGGGCACCCGCGACAACAGGACGAAGAAGGCGGCGAACGCCGAGCCCGACACCACCGACATCACCAGGAGCGACGCCGTCAACCGCCCGTGCGCGGCGGACGAGCCGTCCGCGCCCTCCAGGGACACGAGGACGGTGGCCACGAGCGCCACCGCCATCCCCGCCATCGCCGCGGACCCGGGCCGCTCCCCCGCCGCCAACCCGAAGGCCAGAGGTCCGGCGGCGGCCAGGACCGCCGTGATCGGCGAGATGACGCTCATCGGCCCCCGGGACAGCGCCACATAGAACGTCCACACCGCGGCGCCGGATGCGAGCCCGGACGCCAACCCCCACCCCAGGCCCGCCGGAGTAGGTGACCCGCCCGCGACGAGGGCCGCGACCCCCACGAGCACGATCGAGACAGGGTAGGCCACGCTGACGACGCGCAACGCCCGCGCGCGGCGGGACGCCACGCCACCGAGATAGTCACTGATGCCGTACGCCACCGCCGAGGTCGACGCCAGCGCGACCGGCATCACGCCCGCATGCCCTTGATCTTCCTGCCCAGCTCGCGGACCGCTTCGCGCTCGGCCGTCCGCCGGGCGATGTCCTGCCGCTTGTCGTGGGCCTGCTTACCCCGCGCGACGGCCAGTTCGACCTTGACGCGACCGTTCACGAAGTAGAGCGACAACGGGACGAGCGTCGCGTTCCCGTCGCGCACCTTGCCCACGAGCGAGTCGATCTCCCGGCGGTGTAGCAGGAGCTTCCGCGCCCGCTTGGGGGCATGATTCGTCCAGCTCCCGTGCGAATACTCGGGGATGTGGAGCCCGCGGAGCCACACCTCGCCGTCGTCGACCGTCGCGAACGCGTCGACCAGCGAGGCCTTACCCTCCCGCATGCTCTTGATCTCGGTGCCCACGAGGGCGATCCCGGCCTCGTAGGTGTCCAGGATGTGGAAATCGTGCCTGGCCTTGCGGTTACTCGCGACGATGCTCCCGTCGGAGCCGAGGGAGGACGCGCCCTTCTTCTTGTTTTTCTTGGCCACGTCGGTTCACCTCCTCGTTGCTGTTGCGCAGCCCCCAGAGTCTAGACGAGCCGGAAGGGGCGGCGGCCGTCAGTGCCGGGCCATCAGTACCGGGCCATCAGTGCCGGACCGTCAGCCTCAGGGTCACCCACGCCGTCAACGCGGAGGCCACCGCGCCGGCGACGACGAGCCCCGGGGCGAGAACCAGAATGTCGGAGGTCGTGATCCTCTCGACGAGATTCGCCCGGTACGCCTCGTCCAGCACCCTGTCGAGGAACACGCTCTTGGCCACCAACAGACCCCCCACCGCAAGGACGGCGCCGGTGATCGCCGCGATCACCGCTTCGAGCACGAACGGCAACTCGGTGTACCACCGGCTCGCGCCCACCAGGCGCATGATCCCGACCGCGGTGCGTCGCGTGAACGCCGCGATCTGGGTCATGTTGGCGATGAGCAGGACGGTCGCCACGAGCTGAACCACCGCTATGGCGAACGCCGCGTTGCGGATGCCGCCGAGAACCGAGAAGACGCGCTCGACCAGCTCACCCTGCCCCTGCACGACCTCGATCCCGGACACGTCCGCCAGATCCACCGCGACCTCCTCCGCCCGCGTCGGATCGGACAGAGTGAGGGTGAACCGCGAGCCGAGAGCGTCCGGCGACGTCGACTCCACCAGAACCGGGTCGGTCGAGGCGAACAGCTCGACGAACTCGGAGTAGGTCTCCTGCGGGTTCTTGTACTCCACCGACGCCACGCCCGGCGTCTCCTCGAGCTGCTCGCGAATTCCCGCGCACTCCGCCGCACACTCCGGGTCCTCGACGGAGATCGAGCGGTCCACGTAGACGCGGAACTCGTTGAGGTAGTCGTACTTGGCCTGGCTCGCGGACGCGGTCATCGCCACCAGCAGCCCGGCGCCCAGCATCCCCAGCGCGACGGCCGTGGTGATGATCATGGCCAGCGTCATGGAGAGGTTCCGGCGTAGTCCCTGCGCGACCTCCGACGCGATGAACCTGACGGCCATCAGCGATCCACCCCGTAGGTCCCGCGTGCGTCATCCCGCACGACCGCACCGTCGACCAGTTCCACGACCCGGCGGCGCGACCGATCCACGATGTGGCGGTCGTGCGTAGCCATGAGCACCGTGGTGCCCGTCCTGTTGATCCGGTCGAGCAGCAACATGATGTCCTCACTGGTCTCCGGGTCGAGATTGCCCGTCGGCTCGTCCGCGAGCAGCAGCACGGGACGGTTCACGAACGCCCGGGCGATGGCGACTCGCTGCTGCTCTCCCCCGGACAACTCGTGCGGCCGACGATCCGCCTTGGTACCCAGTCCGACCATGTCGAGCGTCTCCGGGACGAGCTTCTCGATGGTCCGGCGGGACTTGCCGATGACCTGGAGCGCGAACGCCACGTTCTCCGCGACCGTCTTGCCCGGCAGGAGGCGGAAATCCTGGAACACGCAGCCGAGCGAACGCCGCAGCCCGGGCACATCCGAGTTCTTCATGCGTGTGAGATCGTGGCCGGCCACGACGAGCCGACCCGAGTCCGGCCGCTCCTCCCTCAACAGCAGCCGCAGGAAGGTCGACTTACCGGAGCCGGAGGCACCGATGAGAAAGGCGAACTCGCCGTCGTCGATCTCCACGCTCACATCGGACAGAGCCGGACGCGTCACGGACGCGTACGACTTGGTCACACGGTCAGCACTGATCACGCCAGTAGCCTAGCGCCACACCCGTCACTGTCGGCGCTGCTGGCCGAACACCGTGGTCCGCCGGCGGGACCGCCGAAGCGCCACCCGGTGCCCGAGCGATAGGCGTCACCCCTCGAGGGCGCCGCCGCTCGGAACAGAGGTCGGAACGCCCTCGGGTGCCTGCTGACCAGTCTGCTGTTGCGACTGCTGCTGAGGCTGCTCCTGCGGCACCTGTTGCTGCGGTGCCTGCTGCTGCGGCGCCTGCGTCTGCTCCTGCCGGGTGGGAGTCGATCCCGCCGTTCCGCGCAAGCCACCCGGGCCCGGGCTGGTGCTGGCGGTGCCCTCGGGGCCGGTGGTCGTCGTCCCGGTCGTCGCGGTCCCCGTCTGATCCGGCCCTGTCGTGGGAGTGGGATCGGTGGTGCCCGTAAGCTCCGACGGCCCGGTCTGCTCGGACGATGACTCAGCCGGCTCGGTCGGCGCACTGGTCGCGGGCGGGGCCGGCGGACCGAAGGCGACGACCGGCTGCTCACGGACGAGCAGATACAGCACCCCGGCGACGACGAACGCACCGAGAAGGATCGCGGTCGTCCGCGACATCGACAGGAACTCCCCGATCAGCGCCACGATCGCGGGCTTCGGCCGGCGTGAGGGCGCGTCGGGCGGTGGCGTGCCGCCGAGGCCCAGCGGATCGGGCTGTTCACGGGCGGACGGGTCCTGGCGCAGCACGGGCTCCTGACGCGTGGCGTCATCCTCCCGGGTCGTGCCGGCGTCGGGGGTCGCGTCGGCGCCCCGGGCCACGTCACCGTCGCGGGTCGTGTCGTCGTTCCGGATCGTGTCGTCGTTCCGGGTCGTGTCGTCGTCACTGTGCCGTGCCATCAGACGCTCCCCTCTCCGGTCTGCGGGCGGAGCATCCCCGCCCGGATGGCCGCGAGCGCCTCCGGCTCCAGGACGATGCCCTCCTGCCTGAACCGGCGCAGGATCACCGCGCGCATGCGCCGGCCGACCTCCCACTGCATCCCCGGCTTGGTGCGGGCGAGCAGGCGGATGATGGTCTGCTCCAGCTTGATGGACTGCACGCCCATCACGGATGGCTCGTCGAGCACGTACTCACCCACACGGTCGTCGTCGACGATGTCCCGACACACCTCGGCGAGCACCTCGTGCGCCTTGTCCATGTCGGCGTTGTTGGGTACCGGCACGTCGATGATGGCGCGCGCCCAGTCCTGCGACTGGTTGACCGCGGTGACGATCTGACCGTTGGGAACGATCACGGCCTCACCGTCCAGCGTGCGCAGCCGGGTGACGCGGAGAGTGACGTCCTCGATCGTGCCGGCGGCGACGCCGGTCGCGGTCGTGAGCTCCACGATGTCGCCGTACCCGTACTGCCTCTCGGCGAGGACGAAGAACCCCGCCAGGAAGTCCTGGACGACCTTCTGCGCGCCGAAGCCGAGCGCCGCGCCGAGGACGGTCGCCGGCGCGACCAGGGCGACGAGGTTCACACCGAAGCGCAGGAGAATCTGGATCCCGAAGAGGACGTACAGGACGGCGACGGCGACATAGGAGAGCACCTGGATCAGCGAGTGCAGGTGCTTTGACTCCTCGGACCACAGCTCCTTGTCCGCGTTCTTTGCGTCGATCCGGCCGGTCCACATCCGGGCGATCTTGCCGATCACGCGGGTCAGCAGGGCCGCCCCCAGGACGAGGAGGACGACCTCCAGACCCTCGTTGCTCAGCCAACGGAGAATTCCGCTGAAGTCGGTCTGGACCCTCACTAGGCGTCGGCCCCCTCCCGCATCCGCCACCGGATGCCGGCCTCGATGAATCCGTCGATGTCACCGTCGAGCACCACCGACGGGTTGTTGACCTCGTGCTCGGTCCGGAGGTCCTTGACCATCTGGTACGGGTGCAGCACGTAGGAGCGCATCTGGTTGCCCCACGACGCGTTGCCGCCCGAACCGAGGGCGTCCATCGCGGCCCGTTCCTCCTGCCGCTTGCGCTCGAGCAGCTTGGCCTGCAGCACCTTCATGGCCGCGACCTTGTTCTGCAGCTGCGACTTCTCGTTCTGACACGTCACGACGATCCCCGTGGGGATGTGCGTGAGGCGCACCGCGGAGTCGGTGGTGTTGACCGACTGCCCACCGGGACCCGACGAGCGGTACACGTCGACGCGGACCTCGTTCTCCGGGACCTCGATCGAGTCGACCGTCTCGACCACGGGAAGCACCTCGACCTCGGCGAAGGAGGTCTGGCGGCGCCCCTGGTTGTCGAACGGCGAGATGCGCACGAGGCGGTGGGTGCCCTGCTCGACCGAGAGGGTGCCGTACATGTACGGGTCCTTGACGATGAAGGTGGCGGACTTGATGCCGGCCTCCTCCGCGTACGAGGTGTCGTAGACCTCGACCTTGTGGCCGTTCTTCTCCGCCCAGCGCACGTACATCCGCATGAGCATCTCCGCGAAGTCCGCGGCGTCGACACCGCCGGCGCCCGCGCGGATGTTCACGACGGCCTCACGCTGGTCGTACTCACCGCTGAGCATCGTCTTGACCTCCATGGCCTCGACGTCCTCACGCAGGCTCGCCCGCTCGGCATCCGCCTCCTCGACGGCGTCGCCGCCTTCCTCCTCCGCGAGCTCGTACATCAGCGGCAGATCCTCGATCCGCTGCCGCAGTTCGCGGCAGCGACGTAGGTCCGCCTGGATGTACGACAGCTCGCTGGTGACCTTCTGAGCCCGGTCCTGGTCGTTCCACAGGTCCGGGTCGGCGGCCATCTGCTCGAGCTCGTCGACGCGGCGGGCGAGCTCGTCGATGTCGAGAACCTTCTCGACGGTGGTCATGGTCGCGTCGAGGGCTGCGATGTCGGCGGAGACTTCAGGGTGCACGAGATCCGAGTCTACGCGGCCCGGGCGTCGCCCACCGTTTCCCCGCCCGTCGCCCCGACGTGACCCGCCACATCACCCGTGGTCGCCCGCCGCGGGTAGCGTCGAGAGCCGCGGACCCGCTGCCGCCCGTGGTCAGCGCGCCGCGACCCCAGCGGAGGAAGTGCATGTCCATCGACACCGGCCACCCGCGCCCCCCGTCCGACGAGCTCACCGGGCGACTGTCCGACGTCGACCTGGCCGCCCGCCTCGTCGTCGACGCCGGCACCCTGGCGCGCCGCCTGCGCGAGGACGGACTCGACGTCCGGCGCAAGACGTCCGTCTCGGACGTCGTCACCGAGGCGGACGACGCCGCCGAACGACACATCACCGCGCTTCTCGCCGCCCACCGGCCGGACGACGGCGTCCTCGGCGAAGAGGGAACCCTGGTCGCCGGCGGCCACGACCGGCGGTGGGTCGTGGACCCCGTCGACGGCACCTACAACTTCGTCTCCGGCTCCGACTACTGGTGCTCGGCAGTGGCACTCAGCGGCCCCGACGACTACCTGCTCGGCGCGGTCCACCGCCCCGCCACCGGCGAGACCTTCGTCGGCGGCTCCGAGACGCCCACCCGCCGCAACGGCGTCCCCGTGACCCCGCTGTCCCCCGGCGACCTCGCCGCCGGCAGTCTCGCCACCTACCTCCACCCGCCGTTCCTCACCGACCCCGATCTGGCCGAGCCGTTCCACCGCGTGAGCCGGGGCGCGGCGACCATCCGGATGCTCGGATCCGGATCGGTCGACCTGGCCTCGGTCGCCTGCGGGATCCACACCGTGTGGTGCCAGCACTCCTGCCCGGAGTGGGACTGGCTGCCCGGCCGCGCACTCGTCGAGGGCGCGGGCGGGGTCTGCGCGACCGTGGAGGTCAACGGCTACGACTGGTTCGTGGCGGGCCGCCAGGGTGCCGTCGACCAGGCGGTCGCCCTGCTCCGCGGCTGAACCAACCCCCGCCGAACAACGGTGCCGAGAACTTCAGGGGAAAGTGTGGCGCTCGGAACTTACTCCGAAGTAAGGTGTTGGCGACCACACCGCCCACCGTCCGTCACGAGAACAGCTGGTGATGATGAGTAAGAACCCCACGACCCCGCCCACGACGGGACGCGCGAAGACCTCCACACCGGGCAAGAACCCCACACGCATCGACGCCATCGGCGCCGCGATGCGTGCGCTGACCACGATCACCGGGTCGGAGTTCGCCGAGCGGTTCGGACTGCGCCAGACGGTCGACCGGGTGACCTACGAGGCCACCAAGACCGGATTCAAGACCCTCGGGGCCGCGACCAAATCGTTCAAGAAGGTCTCCGGAGGCGGCGCGCCCAAGCGCCTACCCGACGCCGACACCGAGGCGCGGCCAGACCTGTTCGACCTCACGCTGGACGAGGACCAGCAGATGATCTCCCAGACCGTGCGCGAATTCGCCACAGAGGTCATCCGCCCGGCCGCCCACGACGCCGACGCCGCCGCTGAGGCCCCCGCCTCGCTTCTCGAGCGGTCCGCCGAGATCGGCGCCACCATGCTCAACGTCCCCGAGGAGTTCGAGGGCATCGCCTCCGAGCGCGGCGTGGTGACCAACTCCCTCGTCGCCGAGGCCCTGGCCTACGGAGACATGGGCCTGGCCCTGCCTATCCTCGCGCCATCCGGCGTGGCAACCACGCTGACACAGTTCGGCTCCGACGCCCAGCAGAAGTCCTACCTGCCGGCGTTCGCCTCCGAGAAGGTCCCGGCCGCCGCCGTGGCGGTGGCCGAACCTCGCCCGCTGTTCGACCCGTTCGACCTGAAGACGACCGCCGTACGCACCCCCGGGGGCTTCACGCTCAACGGCGTCAAGTCGATGGTGCCCACCGCCGGCACCGCCGAGCTCTTCGTCGTCGCCGCCATGCTCGACGGCGCGCCGACCTACTTCGTCGTGGAATCCGACACCGAGGGCCTCGTGGTCGAGGCCGATCCGTCCATGGGCCTGCGCGCCGCCGGCCTGGGCCGGCTCGTCCTCACCGACGTGACCGTGCACGCCGACGCGATCCTCGGCGGCCCGGACGTCTCCCCCGACGACCGCGCCGCCGCCTACGCCGACGTGATCCGTCTGTCGCGCCTCGGCTGGGCGTCGCTGGCCGTGGGCACCTCCCACGCCGTCCTCGACTACGTCACGCCCTACGTCAAGGAGCGCCACGCGTTCGGCGAGCCCATCGCCCACCGACAGGCTGTCGCCTTCGCCGTGGCCGACATGGCCACCGAGCTCGACGGCATGCGCCTGGTCACCTGGCGTGGCGCCTCCCGCGCCGAGCAGGGCCTGTCGTTCGCCCGGGAGGCCGCCCTGGCCCGCAAGATCGCCGCGGACAAGGGCATGAAGATCGGCCTCGACGGTGTCCAGCTGCTGGGCGGGCACGGCTTCACCAAGGAGCACCCGGTCGAGCGCTGGTACCGCGACCTGCGCGCCGTGGGCGTGGCCGAGGGCGTGGTGGTCCTGTGACCCCCGCCCGCGCCGCCACCCTCCCGAACCGGACCAAGGACACCCAGCGATGATCAACCTCGAACTACCCAAGAAGCTCCAGGCGGGTGCGAACCAGGCCCGCCAGGTAGCCACCCAGATCTTCCGGCCCATCTCCCGCAAGTACGACCTCGCCGAGCACGAGTACCCCGTCGAGCTCGACACCCTCAAGGCCATGATGGAGGCCATGGAGGACGCCGGCCAGGCCGCCTCCGGCGCCACCATGGGGTCCGGCGGCGCACCCAAGCGCGAGGGCGTGGCCAACGGCGGCAACATGAAGTCGCTGCTCAACATCATCGAGACCTGCTGGGGCGACGTCGGCCTGACCCTGTCCATCCCCCGCCAGGGCCTGGGCAACTCCGCCATCGCCGCCGTGGCCAACGACGAGCAGATGGAGAAGTTCGGCCGCGTGTGGGCCTCCATGGCCATCACCGAGCCCGACTTCGGCTCCGACTCCGCCGCCGTGTCGGCCACCGCGCGCCTCGACGGCGACGAGTACGTCCTCAACGGCACCAAGATCTTCGTCACCTCCGGTGCCCGCGCCGACCACATCGTGGTGTGGGCGACCCTCGACAAGAGCAAGGGCCGCGCCGCCATCAAGTCCTTCGTCGTGCCGCGCGACCATCCCGGCGTGTCCGTTGACCGGCTCGAGCACAAGCTCGGCATCCGCGCGTCCGATACCGCGCAGATCACCTTCACCGACTGCCGCGTCCCCAAGGAGAACCTCCTGGGCGACCCGGAGATCCGCGTGGACAAGGGCTTCGCCGGCGCCATGCAGACGTTCGACAACACCCGCCCGCTGGTCGCCGGCATGGCGGTGGGCGTCGCACGCGCCGCGCTCGAGGAGATCCGCACGCTCCTCGAGGAGGCCGGTATGGAGATCGACTACGACCGGCCCGCCACCAGCCAGCCGGCCGCCGTGGCCAAGTACCTCGAGCTCGAGGCCGACTGGGAGGCCGCGTACCTGCTCACGCTGCGCGCGGCGTGGATGGCCGACAACAAGATGCCCAACACCAAGGAAGCGTCGATGTGCAAGGCCAAGGCCGGGCGCACCGGCTCTGCCGTGACACTGGGCGCCGTCGAACTCGCGGGCAGCTACGGCTACTCCGAGCGCAGCTTCCTCGAGAAGTGGTCGCGCGATTCCAAGATCCTCGACATCTTCGAGGGCACCCAGCAGATCCAGCAGCTGGTCATCGCCCGGCGCATCCTCGACCTGTCGAGCGCCGAGCTGAAGTGAGCTGACCCGCCGGACGGGGCGACGAGACCCGTCGGATCAACGAGAAGAGCGTTCCGCACACCACGCCGAGCGGGTGTGCGGAACGCTCCTCTCGATGGATCCCGGGGCCGGCCGGGCCGTCAGGCCATCCGGAAGCCGCTTCCGGGCCAGTTGCGCGCGGTGGCGTCGGCGACGATCGCGTCGAACGAGTACCCCAGCGCGGGCAGGAAGAACGGCGACTGGGCCGGGTGCAGGCACGAGGGCAGAACAGGGCCGAGGCTGCCGGCCGCCCCGGCCGCCGGCGGCATGTGGCCGCCCGAGACCAGGCCCACGAGCCGGCCGTCGCGGGTGATGGGCCCGCCGGAATCCCCGTACCCGGCACAGGCGTGGCTCCAGAACCTGTCACCCTCGCGCTGCCAGGTGATGCCGCACGTGTGGCCGGTCGACAGGCCGTCCTTGCAGACGACGTCGCCGAACTCCGGCGCCGGCCCGCGGCCGACCACGCCGGCCTGGCGGACGGGGACCGCGACGCCCGGGTCCAGGCGGATGACCGAGTAGTCGAGGATCTCGTTGCGGGTGGCGACCGTGCCGATCACGCCCGCGCCCTGGTTGTCGCGGAGGATGACCGGGACGTTTATCCGATCGCTGCAGTGGGCGGCCGTGAACGCGACCGGGGTGCCCGCCGCGTCGTAACCGGCGGCGGTGATGGTGCATCCCGCCACTCCCCCGACGAGCACGGGGGTCGCGCCGCCGACGGGCACCGCCGCCTGGGCGGCTGCGGGCACCATCAGCGTGGCGGCGCCGACCATCACGGCCGTCGCGGCGAGTTTCGCCAGACGGGTGAACCTCATGAGCGTGTCCTTCCCACCCCTGGCGGAATGCCCGGGTCTACGCTCCGTCAGACTAGCGGCTGGGGCCCCGCCGTGCACGACGCACGCGCGCGTCACCGGCGCGCCTCCCGAATCCGGGTGCGGCGCCACCGCCCCAGCGGCACACCGCCGGTCAGTGCTCCCCGACCGTGATCCGGATGGTGGGACGTCGGTCGTCGGCACCGCCGATCCGACACCAGATCGCGGCCACGATCGGTTCGAGGAACAGTTCGCCGACCTGCCCCATGAGGGTGCGCACCACCTGGACCTTCTCCGAGGAGCGCGTGGAGGCGTGGCCGCCGCGGCGCAGACTCTCGACCTCCCTGGTGGTGAGGTCGACGATCGCCGCGAGCAGCGGAGCGCCCCGGCCGTCGGGCTCGATGAGGGCGCGGTTAATGTACTTCACCACCATCGGGTTGCGCTCGAGCATGTCGCGCACGGCGGCGTCGCGGGCCGCGACCACCTCCGCCGGGGACCCGGTGTGCTCGACGGTCGCCAGCGCGTCGACGACGTGCTCCACCACGAGGTCGTCCACCGCGCGGCGCAGCCCCTCCTTGGTGCCGAAGTGATGCTGGATCAGCCCGATGGTCACGCCGACCTCGGCGGCGACGCGGCGCATGGAGACCCGGTCCTCGCCGTGGTCCGAGTACAGCTCCAGCGCGGCGTACCGGATCCGCGCGCGGGCGGTGAGGTCGCCGTCGGCGGAGCGCCGCGGGCCGGAGTCGCCCGCCTCTGCGCCGCCGCCGGACCCGGGGCCATCTGAACCCACCTCGCCCATCACGCACACCTCTCGCCGCGACGTGCGGCGCCCGAGGCGACCGCCGGAATGATGACCATACACCTGTATGCCATGCGGTTGTATGGTGGTGCTCGACAAGGCCACGCCGGCCCCCACCTCACTCTGGAGTCGCCCCGTGTTAGAGCCCGCCCCCTTCCGCTCCCCCTGGATGACCGACGACCTGGACGCTCTCCGAGCGCACACCCGCGCCTTCCTCGAGAAGGAGACCGCCCCGCACCTCGAGCGGTGGGCCGAGCAGGGCGCGGTGGACCGCGAGTTCTGGAACAAGGCCGGCGATGCGGGCTTGCTGTGCATCTCGATCCCCGAGGAATACGGGGGCGGCGGCGGCTCGTTCGCCCACGAGGCCGTCATCGCGGAGGAGCAGACCCGGGCGCTGGACGACGGCTGGGGCAACTCGGTCCACAGCACGATCGTCGCCCACTACATCCTCCAGTACGGCACCCAGGAGCAGAAGCAGCGTTGGCTGCCGAAGCTCGCGACCGGCGAGATGGTGGGCGCCATCGCCATGACCGAGCCCGGCGCCGGGTCGGACCTGCAGGCACTGCGCACCACGGCCACGCGCGACGGCGACGACTTCGTGGTCAACGGCTCCAAGACGTTCATCTCCAACGGCATGCACTGCGACCTGCTCGTCATCGTGGCGCGCACGGGCGGCGAGGGCGCGCAGGGTCTGTCACTGCTGGTGGCCGAGACGCCGGGGCTGGAGGGCTTCAACCGCGGCCGCAAGCTCGACAAGATCGGCCTGAAGTACCAGGACACCATGGAGTTGTTCTTCGACGACATGCGCGTCCCGGCGGGCAACATCCTGGGCGGCGAGGGCCAGGAGGGGCAGGGCTTCATCCAGCTGATGCAGCAGCTCCCGCAGGAGCGCCTCATCATCGCGGTGACCGCGGTCGCCGCCGCCGAGACCGCCGTGCGCCTGGCGACCGACTACGCCAAGGAGCGCGAGGCGTTCGGCAAGCCGATCCTCAAGTTCCAGAACCTGCGCTTCGAGCTGGCCGAATGTAAGACCGAGGCGCTGGCCGCCCGCACTCTGCTGGACCACTGCATCTCGCTGCATCTCAAGGGCGAGCTCGACCCGGCGACGGCGTCCATGGCCAAGTACTTCTGCACGGACAAGCAGTGCGAGATCATCGACCGCTGCCTGCAGGTCTTCGGCGGCTACGGCTTCATGACCGAGTACCCGATCGCCCGCATGTACGCCTCGGCGCGCGTGCAGAAGATCTACGGCGGGACCAACGAGATCATGAAGGAGCTGATCTCCCGGACGCTCTAGAGTCGCGAGCCCTCCCGCAGGTCCGCGACGATCTGGCGCACGGCGTCACGGCCCGCCCGGTTGGCCCCCACGGTCGACTGGGACGGGCCGTAGCCGATGAGGAACAGTCTCGGCTCGTCGAGCGCCCGTCCGTCGGCGACGCGGATCCCGCCCTCGGCCGTCCGCAGCCCGAGCGGGGCGAGATGGGCGATCGCGGGCCGGAACCCGGTGGCCCAGAGGATGACGTCCGCCGGCTCGAGCCGCCCGTCGGGCATCCGCACTCCGTCGGGCTCGATGCGGGTGAACATCGGGTGGCGCACGAGGACGCCGCGCGCGTCGGCGCGGTCGATCCACGGCGCGCGGTACATGCCGGTGACGCGGATGACACTCTCCGGCGGCAGCCCCCTCGCCGTGCGCTCGGCGACGCGGTCGATTGCGGCGGAGAAGTTGTCCGGCGGCGGGCCCGTCTCCCACTCGATCTCCCGCCGCGTCACCCACAGGGTGTCGGCGACGAGGGAGATGTCCTCGAGCAGCTGTGTCGCCGAGATGCCGCCGCCGACGATCACGACGCGCTGTCCGGCGAACTCTTGGGCCGAGACGTAGTCGTGGACGTGGAGCTGTCGTCCGCGGAAGGTCTCCTGACCTGGGTAGTACGGCCAGAACGGCCGGGTCCAGGTGCCGGTGGCGTTGATGACGTAGCGGGCCGCCCATGTCCGTGGGTCTCCGGGGCGAAAGGTGCCGCGGCGGGGCGCACCGGTCGGTTCGGTGACGACGACGAGGTGGTCTCCGGCCGGGTCGACCCTCCCAGGGACCGGTCTGCGTACCGAGCGGACACGGACCGGTCGCCGGACGTCGAGGCCGTGGCGGATCTCGTAGTCGGCGAAGTAGCGGGGCAGGATCTCGCGGCTGGGCGTGTCCGGGTCGACGTCGGGGACCGGGTGGTCCGGGAGGGCGAAGATCCCGTTGACCGTGCGCATGGTGAGCGACTCCCAGCGGTGCTGCCACGCGCCGCCCGGGGCCTCGTCGGCGTCGAGCATGACGAAGGTGCGGTCGCTCCGGGCCTCTCCGGCTGCCCGACCTGCCGGGACGAAGCCACGGCGTCGCAGGTGGTGTCCGGCCGACAGGCCGGCCTGCCCGGCCCCGATGACGAGCACGTCGACGGGCGCGGCGGGTGTCCCGGGTTCGAGTGTCACGCCCCCATGGTCGGTCATCCGGGCCGTCCGAGTCGACGAGGGCCCTTCGTCGATGGCGGCGCGGGTCTTCATACCGGTGTCCTCCAGGGTCCGCAGCAGGTCCCCGGGGGGTTCGACGCCGGCGGGCGTGCGGTGGTCGCCGACGCGGATCGGAAACCGACCCAGCGACCGCCCCCGACGGGGTTCCTCCCGAAATGGGCTCGGGCCCGGCTCCCTGAGGGAACCGGGCCCGAGGGCGTGGTAGCGGGGACAGGATTTGAACCTGCGACCTCTGGGTTATGAGCCCAGCGAGCTACCGAGCTGCTCCACCCCGCGTCGATCATCCGGGTGGTACCGGGTGATATCGGACCGTCCGAAGGTCGAGTGGTCTCCCCCTCGGCTCCGCTTCGGTCTGCTTGAACCTTAGCAAAGAGCAACCGAGAACCACGAATCGGTGCGGCGCTAGACGGCGGCGGCGCCGGAATCGGCGCCCGGGAACGACGAAGGGCCCCTCCGTGAGGAAGGGCCCTTCGTCGTGCACGTGGTAGCGGGGACAGGATTTGAACCTGCGACCTCTGGGTTATGAGCCCAGCGAGCTACCGAGCTGCTCCACCCCGCGTCGATTGCATCTATGACACTACGTGCCACTGAACCGACAAGGCAAATCGGCCGGCCGTACGACGACGCCCGGGCCGGTCACACGGGGAGACCGGCCCGGGCGGACGGAGTCGGGTCGTCAGTTGCCGTTGCCGAGCGCCTGGTAGGCGTCGACGGCGGCCTGCAGGTCCTCGAGCGCCTGCCCGAGATCGGAGAGGTCTCCCCCGCTCTGGGCCGAACGGACGGCGTTCAACGCCTCGTTGAGCTCGCGCACCGCGGCTTCACGGGAGGCCTCGTCGCCGCCACCACCGCCACCGCCGGCCGCGGGTGCGGACGGGCGGGGGGCCGTGCCCTCGGCGGGCCGCGACGTGCCGCCCTCCGCCTGGGCCTCGGCCTGACCGGTCTCGTCGATCCGCACGGTGTCGGGATCCGTCTCGATACCGACCTGCTGCAGCGCCTCGTACAGGGTGGGCGCGTACCCGACCGCGCGGTCGTAGCTCACCATCACGCGCAGCAGACGCGGGAACGCGGAGTCCTGGTCCTTGCGCTGCGTGTAGATCGGCTCGACGTACAGCACCGAGTCCCCGGCCAGCGGCAGCGCCAGAAGGTTGCCCTCGGTGATCTCCGCCGTCTCACCCCACAGGCGACGGTCCTGGGCGATCGCCGGCGAGGCGATCATGATGTCCTGCGCCTGGTTCGGGCCCTGCGCCAGCGGCTCGGTGCGCCGCTGCACGCGCACGGTGATCTCGCCGTACGTCTCCGGGTCCGAGCTCGCCGACATGTGCGCGGCGAGGAACTCGCGCTCGTACCCGCGGAACGCGGAGATGAGCTGGAACGAGGGCTCGTCGGACTCCGGGTCCGTCGGGTCCGAGACCACCACGTAGTACGGCGGCTGGCTCGGGCCGTCGCGGTCCACGGTCTGTGCCCCGGCCGGGCCACCCGCGGTCCCGGGAGCGGGGGCGGTGCCGGGCCCGGCCGCCGGCGGGGTCTGCGGGTTCTGGATGGACGAGGTCACCGTCGGGTCGGACGGCACCGACCAGAAGGCGTCGTTCGTGAAGAACTGACCCGGATCGTCGACCTGGTACTTGGCGAGCAGCTCGCGCTGCACCTTGAACAGGTCCTCGGGGTAGCGCAGGTGCTCGGAGAGCTCCTCGGAGATCGCGTCACGCGGCTGCACGATGCCCGGCAGGGCCTTCATCCACGTCTGCAGCACCGGGTCGGACTCGTCGAACGCGTACAGGTCCACCGTGCCGTCATAGGCGTCGACGGTGGCCTTGACCGAGTTGCGGATGTAGGAGACCTCCTCGTCCGGCAACACGCGGCCGCTGCCGTCGCTCAGGGAGTCCGAGGTCATGGCCTCCAGCGAGCTGAGCTCGGCGTACGGGTAGGTTTTGAGCGTCGTGTAGCCGTCGACGATCCACTTGATGCGCCCGTCGATCACCGCCGGGTACGTGTTGGTGTCCGTGGTCAGCCACGGGGCGACCTTCTGCACGCGGTCACGCGGGTCGCGGTCATAGAGGATCTTCGAATCGTCACCGATGAGGCTCGACAACAGGATGTTCCGCTCGGCGAACTTCAGCGCGTACGCAATTCGGTTGACCCACCCGCCGATCGGCACGCCGCCGGAGCCGGTGTATGTGTACTGCTCGGCATCGGTGTCGTACTCACGGGGGCCGTCGCCGTTGTCGCCGACGATCGCGTAGTCGGGATCCGACTGGGCGATGAGCTCGCCGAAGTAGATCCGCGGCTGCGTGACCGGGATCATCATGTCCTCGCCGTTGTTGATCGCGTCGAGGTCCGAGACCTGGTAGTTGGGCAGGCCACCGCGGTCCGAGCCCGCGTCGTCGGCGATCTCGTTGACGCGGTTCGCGGGAGCGGCCACGAAGCCGTTGCCGTGGGTGAAGACGGTGTGGCGGTTGATCCAGTCGCGCTGGTTGGCCTGCAACGACGCCGGGTTGAGCTCGCGCGCGGCCACGAGGAAGTCCTGCATCTCGCCGTCGATCGTGTACCGGTCGATGCTCAGGGTCTCGGGGAAACCGTAGAAGTTGCGCAGCTGCTGCTGCTGGGTGAAGGTCGGCGCCAGGACGTTGGGATCCAGAACGCGGACGTTGGACAGCGTGGTGATGTCCGAGGCGGCCTCGCGGGGGTTCGGGTCGGCCGAACCCCAGTTGTCGATGTAGGTCACCCGGTCGTCACCGATATCGTATGCGGCACGCGTCGCCTCGATGTTGCGGGCGATGTACTCCCGCTCCTTCTCGGCGCGGTTGGGGTTGACCGAGAACTGCTCGACGGCCAGCGGCCACGCCGACCCCACCACGAGGGCGGAGAACAGGAGCAGGACCGTGGCCAGCGCGGGGATCCGCAGGTCCCGGATGACGATGGCGGAGAAGAACGCGACAGCACACACCAGGGCCACCGAGAACATGAAGATCTTGGCCGGCATGAGGGCGTTGACGTCGGTGTAGCTGGCGCCCGTGAACGTGGCGTTCTCGCTGAACAGCAACTCGTACCGGTCGAGCCAGTACGCCGCCGCCTTGGCGAGGACGAACAGGCCCGCGAGGCTCACCAGCTGAATGCGGGCCGCCCGGGTCAGCGCACCCTCTCGGGCGCCGGGCCGGAGGCCACCGAAGATGTAGTGCGTGAAGAGGTTGGCCATGAACGCCAGAACGATGGCGATCATCAGCCAGGTCACGAGCGCGCGCCACATCGGCAGCTCGAACGCGTAGAAGGAGATGTCGAGCCCGAACTGGGGGTCCGTCTCACCGAACGGCGTCGAGTTGAAGAACGCGAGCACCGTCTGCCAACCGGTCTGCGCGACCGAGCCGGCCAGGATCGCGAGCACGGCCGGGATCCAGAACACCGTCCGACCGGGCGAGGAACCCATGGCCGCGCGGTACCGGGCCAGCGCGTCCGGCATGCCCGGCTGCGAGAGGAACACGGGGCGGGCGCGGTAGGCCAGCATGATGCCGGCGGTCACCGCCAGCCCCACCAGGAGCGCCACCACGACGAACACCCCGAGCCGCGTGAGCAGTTCGGTGCGGAACACGCTCGAGGCGTCGACGCTGCCGAACCAGAGCCAGTCCGTATAGGCCGTGTTCAGCCTCGGCAGGACCTGGATCAGGAGGATGAGGACGACGACGGCGACGGCGACGGCCCGACCGCGACGCGAGATCGCGATTGGCCGACCGGGGGGGTTACCGGGTGGGCGGACGGACACCTGGGATGCTCCTGCACTGCTGGGGCGGACATGCTCGTGGGCCCCACCTTACGGAAAACCCCGCCTCAGCCGCAGGTCGGTGGCCGCCCCCCGGAAGCGGCCGTCTCCAGCGCCTCCACCGCGCCGCCCAGTGTCGACACCTCGATGAGCCGGATGCCCTCGGGAGGGTCCTGCACAGCCTCCGCACAGTTGGCGGCGGGAACGAGGAACTCGCTCGCCCCGGCCTCGTGGGCGGCCCGGATCTTGTGCCGGATGCCGCCGATCGACCCGACCGTCCCGTCGGGCAGGATCGTCCCCGAGCCCGCGACCCGCGCCCCCCCGGTCGTCTCCCCCGGTGACAGCTTGTCCACGATCGCCAGCGCCAGCACCAGGCCCGCCGAGGGGCCGCCCACACCCGGATCCACCGTGATGTCCACGTCGGTGCCGTCCGCCGGGGAGTCACCGACCAGGATGCCCAGCCGGCCCTGGTCTGGATCGCCGTCCGGCCCGGCTGACTGCAACCTCGTCGTCGTCGACCCCTCCCGGCCGTCCCGGGTGTACCCGATCGTGATCTCGTCCCCCGCGCGGCGCTCGCCGACCCGCTCGACCACGGACGTGGCGTCCTCGACCGGCTCCCCGTCGATCGACGTCAGCACGTCGCCCTCCTCCAGACGCCCGGCGACCGCGCCGTCGGGCTCCACACCCTCGACGCGGGGCTGCATCGGGATCCCCAGGTGGCGGTAGGCGGCCGCCTCGGCCGAGTTCTCCGACCCCACCATCTGCGCGGCGTTGGACTCACGCACCTCGTCGCGCGACCGGTCCGGCGGGAACACCTGGTCCCGCGGCACCACGACCTGCGCCGGATCCAGCCAGAAGCGCGCCGCGTCGACCAGGGTGAGACGATCCCGCACCGCCACCGTCGTCATGAGCAGCGATCCCGCGGTCTCGTCGGCCGGCCTGCCGACCACGTCGATCACCGGGACCCGCTCGACCTCACCGTTCCCGGTCTCCACCTCAGCCGTCCCGAATGTGTCATACGTGGGCCCCGGGCCCATCGACACCAGCGGGACGGTGGCCGATGTCGCCAGGACGAGCAGCAGGACCGCCGGGACCAGCGCGGCGAGGACGGTGAAGAGGCGGCGGCTCACGGGGGCAAGGGTAGTCCGCGCCCCGCCGCCACCGCGTCGCGGCCGGGCCCCGCACCCCTGCACGCTGTACCGTTGTGGCATGAACCAGCCCTTCGGTTTCTCCGCCTCCGACGACGACGGGCGCGACGACGACCGGGACCGTAACCCCGGCGGATCGGGCGGCCCCGGTGGCCCCGGCGGATTCGACCCCTCGCAGTTCGGCAACCTCGGCCAGATGCTCTCCCAGTTCGGGCAGATGCTCGGGTCCATGGGATCGGCCATGTCCGGCCCCGGCAGCTCCGGCCCCGTCAACTACCAGCTGGCGCGGACGGTCGCCCTGCAGGCGCTCGGCCGCACGCCCGTGATCACCGACTCCTCGCGCGCGGCCGCCCAGGAGTCCGTCCGCCTCGCCGAACTGTGGCTCGACGACACCACCCTGTTCCCGTCCGGCGTCCACCGCACCGAGGCGTGGACCCCCCAGCAGTGGGTCGAGCAATCCCTGCCCACCTGGGAGAAGATCTGCACCCCGGTCGCCGAGCAGATGAACGCGGCCACCAGGGGCGCCATGCCCGAGGAGGCCCGCCAGCTCGCAGGCCCGCTCCTCGGCATGCTCGACCAGATGGGCGGCATGGGCTTCGGCATGCAACTCGGCCAGGGGCTGGGCAAGCTCGCCCCGGCGGTCCTCTTCTCCTCCGAGGTGGGCATCCCGTTCGGCGCCGACGGGGTGGCCGCCCTCTCACCGGCCGCGATCGACGCGTTCGCCGACGAGCTGGAGCTGCCGCGCCAGGAGGTCGTCGTGTTCCTCGCCGCGCGCGAGGCCGCCCACCTGCGGCTGTTCAACGGCGCCCCCTGGCTGCGCGCCCGCTTCCTCGCCACGGTCGACGAGTACGCGCGCGGCATTCGCGTGGACACCTCCGGACTCGACGACCTCGCCTCCGGGCTGGACCCGTCGATGCTGCAGGACCCGGCCAAGCTGCAGGAACTGCTCTCGGGCGGCGCCGGCGCGATCGGCCCCAAGGTCACGAACGTCAACGAGGCGGCCCTCGGCCGCCTCGAGACACTCCTCGCCCTCGTCGAGGGCTGGGTCGACGCCGTGGTCACTGCCGCCGTCGGCGACCGGCTCCCCAGCGCCGACAGACTCCGCGAGATGTGGCTGCGCCGCCGCGCCACCGGCGGGGCCGCCGAACAGGCGTTCGCCAGCCTCGTCGGGCTCGAACTGCGCCCGCGGCTCGCCCGCGAGGCGTCCGAACTGTGGCGCCGGGTCGGCGAGGCCGTAGGCATCGAACGCCGCGACGGTCTGTGGAGCCACCCCGACCTGCTGCCCGTCGGCGAGGACCTCGAGAACCCGGCCGCCGTGATCGATCGCCTCCTCGACGAATCGACCGGCGACTCCGGCGGCGTCGACGAGATCGAGCGGTTCCTCCGCGAGTCCGGCGGCGGGGACGGTGGGGACGACACCGGCTCCGAGGGGCCGCGCGACGCGGACTGACCCGTCTGACCGACCCCGGGCGGGGCCGGTCAGGGCGCGTCGACCTCGTCGTCGTCACCCTCGATCAGGTCACCCACTCCCTCGCCGGCCCCGTCGCCGCGAGCGTTTTCCGCACCCCCTGGCGCCCCCGCCGCGCCACGGAGGACCCGCGAGTACGCCTCGAGATAACCCATCGCGCGCTCGGCGCGCGGGAAGCGGCGCACCACCTCCCAGAACTCCGGCGGATGCCCGCCCGACACCACGAGGTGGGCCAGTTCGTGAACGAGGACGTAGTCCAGCACGTACGCCGGGACGTCCCGCAGCGCCTCGCTGATCCGGATCTCCCCCGACGCCGGAGAGCACGATGCCCACCGCGTGGTCATCGACGGCACCCACCGCACCGACGACGGCCGCGGGCACCCCTCCACCCACCGGTCCGACAACCCGGAGGCCCGCCGCATCAGATCCTCGTCCGAGGCCATCGGGCCCCGACGGCGGCCCGAGCGCGCCAGACGGCCCAGCATGTCCGAGACCAGGCGCCGCTCCTCGGTCCGGGGCAGACCCGCCGGCATGAGCACCACCACCGTCTCCCCCTCCACCCGCGCGGACACCGTCCGCTTGCGACGCCTCGACCGCCGGATCTCGATCCGCGGGTCGTCGGGGTCCGTGGGCAGTGCCGTCCGCGGGGCCGGGCCGCCGGGGGCGGTGTCCTCGGATCGGCCGGCGGGGCGAGGGGCTGACGGCACGCCGACCACGGTAGACCACCCGACGGCGCGGCCTCCCGGGCCGCCGTCCACACACCCGGCCCGCCCTCGCGAGCCTGTGGATAACCCCGCCGACGGGGCCGGGGCCCCGGTGATCGCGTGCCACGATGACACCTGTGACCCCGCCGACCCCACTCACCGCGCCCGCCGACGCACCCCGGCGCGCCACGGAGCCGCCGCGCGCCGTCGTCATCGCCGCGCCCGCCGAGGTCGAGGCCACCGCGCCAGGGCCCGCCCGTCCCGGTACCTCGTCGATCCGCGCGGCGCTGAGTCCGGGCACCGTCGTCGTCGCCCGAGACGGCCGCACCGTGCAGGTCGGACTCGCGCCGGACAGGGCGGTGGTCGTCGACGCGCCGGCCACCGTCGACGCCCGCAGCCTCGCCGCCCTGCTCGCCGGGCTCGAGGGCGGGGCCGATCTCGACTCGGCCGCCAGCCGCGCCGGGATCGACGCCGCCGGGCGGGCCGCCGTCGCACGGATCCTCGTCCGCCTGGCAGACCTCGGGCACGTCCGCCTCGAGGCCCCCGGCCCGGGCGCACCCGCTCTCGCGCCATCCACACCCGCTCGGGCGCGGCCCGCCCCCGTCCGCCGGGTCCACATCCTGGGTTCCGGTCAGGTCTCCGAGGTCCTGCGCGGACCACTGTCCGTCAACGGATGCCGGGTGAGCACCGGCCCCACCCCCGGATTGGCGCTCGACGCCGAACGGCCACCCTGGCACCGCCGGGGGCAGCCACCCGACCTCGTGATCCTCACCGGCACCGTCTCCGTGGACCCCGTCATCACGACCGCCCTGGGCCGCGCCGGGCAGACGCACATGCACGTGTACTGCCGCGACGGCCGGGTCGTGGTCGGACCGACCGTCGTGCCGGGACACAGCACCTGCCTGCGGTGCACCGACATGTTCCGTGCCCGCAGGGACCCACGCTGGCCGTTCGTCGCCGCCCAGCTCATAGGACACTCCCCCGACGCCGGCGTGCCCGCCCTCACCGCCGCGGCCGCGCTCGTGCTGGCCGAGGTCTCCGCGACCCGCGATCCGGCCGGCCGGGTACAGACGATCGGCGCCACCGTCGAGATCAACCCGGCCGAAGGACTATGGCGTCGACTCGAATGGCCGGCCGTCGAGGGCTGCGACTGTGGCGCCGCCCCGGGGGCCCGTCCTCTGTCATGATTGGGGCGTGTCCGATCTACCCCGTACCTCGTCCCGCCGCGCAGCGCGCCTCGCGGGACTACCACTGGGCATCGCCGGCCGCGCTGCCGGATCGCTCGGCCGCCGCGCCTTCGGGCGGGGCGAGGGGGATCTGACGGAGGAACTCGCCGACCAGGCCGCCGAGCAGGTCTTCGCCGTCCTCGGAGAGCTCAAGGGCGGCGCCATGAAGGTCGGGCAGGCCCTGAGCGTGTTCGAGGCCGGCATGCCGGACAAGTACGCCGAGCCCTTCCGCGAGGCGCTCACCAAGCTCCAGTCCGAGGCCCCGCCCATGCCCGCCGCCGAGGTGGAACGCGTCCTGGACGCCCAGCTCGGGCTGCGGTGGCGGGAGCGGTTCTCGGAGTTCGACGGCGAGGCCGCCGCGGCGGCCTCGATCGGCCAGGTGCATCGCGCCGTCTGGTCCGACGGCCGCGAGGTGGCCGTCAAGGTGCAGTACCCGGGGGCCGACGAGGCCCTGCGCTCGGACCTGCGCCAGCTCCGCAGACTGGCCCCGCTGTTGCGCCCGCTCAACCCGGGGACCGACATCAGGGGCATCATCGACGAGCTGTACGACAGCACGGTGAGCGAACTCGACTACCGCACCGAGGCCGACACCCAGCGCATCTTCTCGGCCGCGTTCCGCGACGACCGCCAGTTCCACGTCCCCTCCGTGCTGGCCTCCGCGCCCAAGGTGCTGGTCACCGAGTGGGCGGACGGCCGCGCGCTGAGTCGGATCTCCGCCGACGGCAGTCCCGAGGAGCGTAATCTCGCCGGGGAACTACTGACCGAGTTCCAGTTCAGCTCCCCCGTGCGGGCGCGGTTGATGCACGGCGATCCGCATCCGGGCAACTTCCTGCTGGCCGACGACGGTCGCCTGGTGGTGCTGGACTTCGGCGCGTCCATCCCGCTCCCCGAGGGCATACCGACCGTGCTGACCTCGATGATGCGGCACGCGCTGGCCGATGACGCGGATGAGCTCGTGAGGGTGATGACCCGCGCGGGCTACGTGGGGCGGGGCGGGCTGGATCCCGCCGACGCGATGGCGTTCCTCAACCCGTTCATCGAGCCGATGCGCGAGCCGGTGTTCCACTTCGACCGCGCGTGGATGCAGGGCATTATGGCCGTCTACGGGGACGTCTCGGGTCGGGAGTTCCGGACCTCGCGCTCGTTCGCGCTGCCCCGGGAGTTCGTGCTGATCCACCGGGTGCTGTCGGCGTCGGTCGGCATGCTGTGCCAACTCCAGGCGTCCGCGCCCTACCGGGAGATCGTGCGGCGCTGGATGCCCGAAATCTTCCCCGACGAGGACTGAGGCCGCCGGTCGTCAGGTCCCGCGGACCAGCTTCAGCACGTCGTCGCCGTACTCGCCGAGTTTGTGCGCGCCGATTCCGCCGATCCGGCCCAGGGCCCTCGTGTCGGCGGGACGGTCGCGGGCGATCTGCGCGAGGGTCTCGTTGGTGAACACCGTGTAGGCGGGCTTGCCGATCCGCTCCGAGGTCTCGCGACGCCACTCGCGTAGCCGCTCGAACAGTTCGGTGTCTATCTCCATCGAGCACTCGGGGCACAGCCCGAGCGCCCGGTGCATGGGCCCGTTGAGCCTCTCCCCGCAGCCGCGGCAACGTCCCTTGTCGGACGAGTCGGTGGACCGCCGGGCGGCTGCCGGGGCCTGCGCCGGACGGACGGGATCGAGAAAGCGACTCGGCCGCCGGGTGGCTCGCCCCCCGGCGCGGCGGCTGCGACTCCACGAGAGCGACAGGTGCTCGCGGGCGCGGGTGATGCCCACGTAGAGAAGGCGGCGTTCCTCCTCGATCGCGTCGGGCCCGGCGTTGATCGCGTGGCTGATCGGCAGGCTGCCCTCGTGCACGCCGATGAGGAACACCGCGTCCCATTCGAGGCCCTTGGCGGCGTGGATCGACGCCAGCGTCACCCCCCGCTCGTCCGGCGCGTGCCGAGCGGCAGCGCGTTCCCTCAGGCCGGCCACGACCGGGAGCAGTCCCGGGCGGCTCTCGGCGGTGGCGATCTCCTCCGCCAGTCCCACCAGCGCGCTCAGGGAGTTCCACGTCTCGCGGGCCTGGGTGCCGGAGGGTTCCGCGGCGGTCAGGCCGAGGGGCTCGAGCGCCTGCCGGATGACCGCGACGATGTCCGCCGGGTCGGTCAACCCGGCGTGGGCGCCGGCCATCGCCTCGTCCGAGCCGTCGACGAGGCGGTCGATCGCCGACATGGCCCGGCGCACGACGGGGCGTTCGAAGAAGCCCTCGCCACCCTTGAGCCGGTACCCGATGCCGGCTTCGTCCAGAGCCGCCTCGATCCTCTCCGACTGGGCGTTGACCCGGTACAGCACGGCGATCTCCGCGGGATCGGTCCCGCCGTGCACTAGGTCGGCGACGGCCGCCGCGACGGCGTCGGCCTCCGAATCCTCGTCCGCGTACTCGGCGAGCACCGGCTCGGGCCCGGGCGGCCGCATACCGCGCAGCGTGAGGCCGGCGCTGCGGAACCGACCGGCTCCGGCGCCGATCACCGCGTTCGCCAGGTCCACGACCTGCGGGGTCGAACGGTAGTCGGACTCCAGCTTCACGACGGTCGCGCCGGGGTAGCGGTCGGCGAAGCCGAGGAGGAAGTCGGGCTCGGCGCCGGCGAAGGAGTAGATCGTCTGGTTGACGTCGCCCACCACCGTGAGGTCGTCGCGATTACCCAGCCATGCGGTGAGCAGCCGCTGCTGGGCCGGCGTGACGTCCTGGAACTCGTCCACGACGAAGCAGCGGTACCGGTCCCGGAACTCCTCCGCGATGGCCGGCACCTCCTCCACGAGCTCCGCCATGTGCGACAGGAGATCGTCGAAGTCGAGCATCCGGACCGGGCCGGAGACCTTGAGGTCCTCGTACGCCCGGAACGCCCGCGCCACCTCGGGCGCGGGAACCGGCAGGTCCCGTCCCAGAGCGACCGCCTGCTCCGCGTAGCTGTCGGGGGTGAGCAGGCTCGACTTGGCCCACCCGATCTCGGTCAGCACGTCGCGGATCGTCTCGGTGGCGGGATCGAGTCCGGCTCGCCTGACCGCCTGGGCGACCGCACGGAACTGACCGTCCAACAGCTGCCACGGCTCCTCGCCGTAGACCCGGGGCCAGAAGTAGGACAGGTTGCGCAGGGCAGCCGAGTGGAAGGTCCGCGCCTGGACCGGCCCGGTCCCGGCGTCCGCGACGCCGAGGCTCGCCAGGCGCATGCGCAGCTCCCCCGCGGCGCGGGCGGTGAACGTCACCGCCAGCACCTGGTCCCCGCGGACGTGTCCGGTGGTGACCAGGTGTGCGATGCGTCTGGTGATGGTGCGGGTCTTGCCCGTTCCCGCACCCGCGAGGATGCAGACGGGTCCGCGGGGCGCCAGCACGGCGCGACGCTGCTGCGGGTCCAGGCCCTCCAGAGCCGACTCCGCACCGCCTCGGCGCCCGACTCCCCGTCCGCCGACCTGGCCGCCCATCCGGCCGCCTTCCTGGCCACTCTCCCGGCCGCCGCGCCCCGTCTCACTCACGCCCCCATCGTGGCATCCGGGTCGGACACCGCGCCGGGGGCCTCCCCCCGGGGATGATTCCCACCGGCGTGGGCGTTACACCCCGTCATGAGCGATGTGACGACCAACGACGCCCTGACCCTGTACACCACCTCGTGGTGCCCGTTCTGCACGCGGCTGAAGAAGCTGCTGGACGAGAAGGAGATCGGCTACACGGAGATCGATGTGGACGCCGACGCCGAGGCGGCGGCGTTCGTCGAGAGCGTCAACGGCGGCAACCGGGTCGTGCCCACGGCCCTGTACTCCGACGGCACCACGGCCACCAACCCCCCGGCCTCCCAGGTTCGCGCGAAGCTCGCCGAGCTCGCCGGCGCCTGAGGCGCGATAGGCCCGGCACACGGGGCGCCGCCGGCCCGGGACAGGGCCGACGGCGCCCCCTCGCGTCAGGCGCCGCCGTCGCGGTCGACGGCCGCGACCCAGGAGCGCAGCATGACGTGCGCGATGGACACCGGCGGGGCCACCATGAGGTCACCGCGACCGGCCAGCGCATCCCGAACCCGGTCGACATCGAACCAGGCGGCCTCACTGATCTCCTCGTCCTCGAGCAGGATCGGCGCCTCCGGGTCGGCGACGGCCTGGAACCCCACCATGAGTGAGCGCGGGAACGGCCACGGCTGACTGCCCAGGTAGCGGACGCGGTCCACGACCACACCGACCTCCTCGGCGACCTCGCGGCGCACGCACCCCTCGAGGGACTCGCCCGCTTCGACGAAACCGGCCACGTGCGAGTACATCCCCGCCGGCCACACGGGTTGCCGCGCGAGGAGGACCTGCCGGCCGCCGTCGTGGACGAGGCAGATCACGGCGGGATCGGTCCGCGGGTACTCGAGTCCGCCGTGGAAGGGGTCCTCGATGGCCCACCCCGCCTCCTTCCGGCGCGGGTGGTGGTCCGGCTGCCGGCCCCTGACGTTGTCGCGGTGCCACCCCAGCAGCGCCATGGCCTGCGCGGCCAATGATCCGTCGCCCTCGACCAGATCCGCCCCGCACGCGCGGAGGTTACTCACGGCGGGGCTGTCGGGCAGCTCGTCGACGAGCACGGCCCAGATGTGCCGGGCGTCGTCGGTGCGCCCGAGGAAGACCGCGTCCTCGGGCAGGCGATCGGCGTGGTCGCGGGCCGGCTCGAGCCGGATCCGCTTGCGGTCCCCCGCGGTCGGTTCGGTCGCGAACCGGTTCCGCCGGTCGACCCTCATGATCCGCGCCGAGGCCCATCCCGCCGCGAGTCCCTCCGCGTCCCGCCGGAGCGGGGCGGCCCTGTCGGGCGCGGCCACAGACAGCACAGGGTCGGAGTCCAGGGTGAAGTCCAGCGGCATTGTGAGGGGTCCGTTTCGCCGGTCGTGAGGGGCGCCGATCAGCGTAGTCCCGCGGGCCGATCGAACCGCGCCGACCCGGTGATCAGCCGGAGACCATCCGGATGTAGAGCAACCGGTCGCCGGCCTCCAACGCGTCCGCCTCCGGCTCATTGACCTTGATCAGCTGGCCCTTGCGCACCACGCCCAGCACGAGCTCGGCCAGGTGCCGCGGCGAGCCGCCGACCTCGGACTCCTCCACGCGGCGCTCGGCGATCGAGAAACCTTCATCGGGCGTGAGCAGGTCCTCCATCATTCCCACGACTGTCGGGGTGATGGTGGCCAGGCCCAGTAGCCGGCCGGTGGTCTCGGCGGAGACCACGACCGAGTCGGCGCCGGACTGCTTGAGCAGGTGCTTGTTGTCGCTCTCACGGACAGTCGCGACGATCTTGGCATGGGGTGCCAGTTCGCGGGCGGTGAGCGTGACCAGCACCGCGGTGTCGTCGGAATTGGTGGCGACCACCACCGCCGAGGCGCGGGTGAGCCCGGCCAGTTTGAGCACGTCGGACCGGGTCGCCGACCCGTGGACGGTGACGAGTCCGTGCGCGGCTGCGGCTTTGATCGCCTGCGGGTCGGTGTCCACGACGACGATGTCGTCGGGAGCGATCTCGTCGGCGAGCATGGCGGCGACGGCCGACCTGCCCTTGGTGCCGTAGCCGACGACGACGGTGTGGTTGCGCACGACGCTCCTCCAACGCTGGATCTTCAGGGCCTGACGGGATTGTTCGGTGAGGACGGCGAGGGTGGTGCCGACGAGCAGGATGAGGAACACCAGGCGCAGGGGCGTGACGACGAGAGTGTTGATCAGACGTGCCTGCTGCGTGATCGGGGTGATGTCCCCGTAGCCGGTCGTGGAGAGCGAGACGGTGGCGTAGTAGAAGCAGTCGATCAGCGTCATCTCACCGTTCGGACCACCGCCTCCGGTGTAGCCGCCGCGGTCGGTCCACACGACGAGCACTCCCAGACAGAGCGCGACGAGGGCCATGAGGACGCGCTTGCCGATCAGCCGCCACGGGCTTCCGGCGTTCTCGGGGATGCTGACGACACCCACCAGGGCGTGGTCGGGGCTCTCGTCCAGTGGATCGTTGCCACGGAACCGGGACGCCAGTGCGCGCTTCTCGACCATGGGACTCCGTTTCCGCTGAGGACCCCCGCTGGGCCCGCCGTCATCGAGGAGAATCGTCGCCTATCGATCGCTGTCGGACAACAACCGACCCCGGCCGGGGCCCTCGGAGAGGATACGCAGCAATTCCTCGGCGTCGGGCAGGTCCGCCGGTTCGATGGTCCGGCCGGAGCGCACGTAGTGGAACGCGGCGCGGACGGAGCCCAGCTCGACGGTCCTTCCCAGGCGGGCCCCCACGACCTGCGCCCACGCGTACCGGTAGACCGCCAACTGGAGGGCGACGGCGGGCATGTCCCGCTCCGCGGGCACGCGCCCGGTCTTCCAGTCCACGACGATCCATCCGTCGCCGTCGGCGAACACGGCGTCCATCCGGCCGCGCAGGAGGTGTCCGCCCAGGCCGACCTCGAAGGGCACCTCGACGGCCTCGGGCGTCATCCGCGCCCACCGCGACGCCTCGAACGCCTCCTGGAGGGCGGTGAGGTCCGCCTCGGACAATCCGTCGACGGCACCCTGGTCACCGGCGCCGGGCAGGTCGTCGATGTCGAGCAGGTGGGTGGCGCCGTAGCGGTGCTCGAGCCAGGCGTGGAACCTGGTGCCGCGCCGCGCGAACCGGTCCGGGCGGAACGGCACGGGCCTGCGGAGGCGGTCGGCGAACTCGGCGGGGTCGGTCGCCATGGCGACGATCTCCCCGGCGGTGAGACGGCGCGGGAGGTGGACCTCGTCGCGGCGCTGCGCGGCCCGCCGCGCGTCGGCGAGGAGGGACGCCGCGGCCAGGTGCCAGCGCCGGGCGGGCCCCGACTCCGGTGGCGCCTGGGCCTCCGGGTCCACGGGTGTGGCCGCCTCCACCGCCCGCGCGGCGGCGAGGCGGTCGGGCGCGGCCTCGCGGGGCCACGTCGCCTCGACGGTGCCCGCGGTGGCCGGATTCGTGGGAGAGGGTTTGACGACGAGGTGGTCGATCACCCCGAGCGGTGGTTCTCCCCCGCACGCGTCGAGCACGTCCTTCAGGAATTCCGACGGCCCCTTGGGCGTGGTGGCCGATCCCAGCCAGTGCGATCCGGACAGCAGCAGTGTCTGCTCGGCCCGGGTGACCGCGACGTAGAACAGTCGGCGGTCCTCGTCGAGCGAGCGCCGCTCGACGCGCTTGATGTGTTTCCCCAGCGCCTCTTCCAGCAGCTTGCGGTCGGTCACGCCGTCGAGTCGCGGGACCGGCACCCCTCCGGGGTTGTCCTCGGTCTCGCGGTCCCCCCGCAGCTGCTCGGGCAGCTGGGTCGCGGCGCGGACGGAGGTCTGCGGTGGCTGGCCGGAGGGGAAGACGCCCTCTGCCAGGTGCGGCACGGCGACGATCTCCCATTCGAGGCCCTTGGCGGAGTGGACGGTGAGGATCTGCACCCGGCCGGGTGTGGAGGCGACCTCTCCGCGGGCGAGCCCGCCGTCGATGGAGCGGGCGAGGTCGAGGTACCCCAGAAACGCGTCCAGCCCGGTTCCGCGCTCGGGCCGGAAGCCGGCGGCCACCTCCTGGAGCGCGTCGAGTTGTTCGCGGGCCTCGCCACCGCCGGCGCGTTGGCGCAGGCGGACCTCGGCGTCGAGCCCGAGGGCCTGTTCGGCGGCCGCGACGAGCCGCGCGGGCGGCGCGGACGCGCGGGCGCGGAGCCCGGAGATGATGGCCGCGAGTTCGCTGATCCGCTGGGCGCCGGCGGGGCTGTACTGGTCCTCCGGGCCCGGATCGGCGAGCGCGTCGGCCAGTCCGGCCGAGTCCGTCTCCTCGCCGCGGGCGAGGGCGTCGAGGAGGTCGTCGAGTTCGAGGGGGTCGGAGACGGCCCCGGTGGCCGTCGGGGGCCTGCGCAGGGACAGCCGGGACGCGCGTCGGGCGAGGGCGGCGAGGTCGGCCGCGCCGAGCGCGAACCGGGAGCCGCTGAGCAGTCGCAGCAGACCGGGTCCGGCGCCCGGGCGTGCGACCACGGTGAGCAGGGCGACGACGTCGGCGACCTCGGGCACGTCGAGCAGCCCGCCGACGCCGACGATCTCCACCGGCAGGCCGCGGGCCTCCAGTGCCTCGGCGATGGCGGCGGAGTCGCCGTTGCGACGCACGAGGACCGCCGCGGTCGGCACGCGACCGGCCTGTTCCGCCGCGCGGTACCGGTCGGCGAGGGTGTCGGCGAGCCACTCGCGCTCGTCCTCGGCCGTATCGAGCAGCGCGACCCTGAGGTCGCCGGGCGCGGCTCCGTGCCGGGCCCGAAGTTCGGGCACCGGGACGGATCCGGGTCGGTCGCGCAGCGGCGCGGTGATCCGGTTGGCCAACGCGAGGACCTCCGGTGGGTTGCGCCACGAGGTCGTGAGTTCCCGCAGGTGCGAGGGCCGCCCCCCTTGCAGCGGGAAATCCTCGCGGAAGCGGTCGAGGTTGGACGCCGACGCCCCCCGCCACCCGTAGATGGACTGCATGGGGTCACCGACGGCGGTCACGGCCGGGGCCGGGTCGGCCCCCGCGCCGAAGAGGGACGACAGAAGGACCCGCTGGGAATGCCCGGTGTCCTGGTACTCGTCGAGCAGCACCACGCGGAACGCGCGGCGCTCGGCGAGCCCGACCTGGGGGTGGTCTCGGGCGACGGTGGCGGCCAGGGCCATCTGGGAGGCGTGGTCGAGCGCCGTCTCGGCTCGCATGCGGGTGGCGACCGCGTCCACCAGGTCAGCGAGTTCCTCCCGGTGACCCTGGATCTCGGCAGTCCTCCCGAGCCACGCGGTGGGAGTCGCCTTCTGCCGCGGCCCGGGCGGGAGGGTCGCGATGAGGGTCGTGATCAGGTCGGGGTGCGAGCGCAGGTCGTCGGTGGTGACGAGGTGGTCGGACAACTGCCCGGCCAGCGCCAGCACGTCGCGGGTCACGGTGCCGGGGTTGGATGCGGTGGTCAGCGGGCTCTCCCACCTCGACACGACGTCGTGGGCGAGCTGGAAAGCGGCGGTGGGGGTGAGCAGCCTCGAGTCCGGTTCGACCGGTACGAGCAGTCCGTAGGTGCCGAGCAGCGTGCCGGCGAAGGCGTGATAGGTGGAGATCTGCGGGTCCTCGGTGCGGATCGCCTCGGCGATCGCGGGGTCCGCGCCGGGCCCGGAGCACAGCGCGCTGCGGGCCAGCGCGTCCAGGCGGCGGCGTATCCGTCTGGACAGCTGCTGGGCGGCCTTGCGGGTGAAGGTCAGGCCGAGGATCTCCCCCGGTCGCGCGTATCCGTTGGCCACCAACCACACGACCCTGGCTGCCATGGTCTCGGTCTTACCGGCGCCCGCCCCGGCCAGCACGAGAGTGGGTTCGGTCGGCCCGGCGATCACCTCGGCCTGCTCGGGGGTGGGTCGATGAATGCCGAGCGCGTCGGCGATGGCGGCGGGGTCTATCGACGCGGTCACCCGCTCACCTGCTTCCCCTCGGACTGCGCGGGGCAGCTGGACCTGACGCTGCAGTGCTCGCACCACCGGCCCACGCGCGCGGTGTAACCGGGGCCGACGGTCGCGCGGCCGGCCTCCTGAACGCGATCGACCAGGGCCTCGGCGCCGTCGGTCCCGAGGGGGTCCTGCACCCGCTCGGTCGGCATCCGGCCCTCGCGGCCGGCCAGGTAGAGCAGGAGCCCGCCTCCGGGTTCGCGACCGCCCGCGGCGGCCACCGCCCCCCGGGCGACCGCGAGCTGGTACAGGGCCAGCTGCGGATTGACCGCGGCGTCCTTCTTGCTGGCCGCCGCGGCCGAGGTCTTCACGTCGACGGGGACGACCTGCCCCGCGGAGGTCGCCTCGAGCCTGTCGATCCGCCCGCGGACGCGCACCCCGCCGCCGGCGTCGAACTCGAACGGCTCCTCGACCGCGGCGGTCGTGTACTCGTCGCGGGTGGACGAGCGCCACCTGCGGAACGTCTCGGCCATCTCCACCATCGTCTCGGCCCCGCGCTCGGCGAACCACCCGCGGGACAGGGTCAGCGCCTCGGCCCGCCGGCGGACGGTCGAGCGGATCGTGTCCTCGTCGATACCGCCCTCCACGGCCTGGGTCAGGGCGTGCACGGCCGATCCCCGCACGAGCGGGGCGGCCGATCCGGCGTCGGAGGAGTCTCCCCCGACCGACTGCAGGAACCACCGCAGCGGGCACTCCTCGAGGGCCCCGAATCCGGACGGCGAGAGCACCGCGACCGGCCGGTCGGGGGTGTCGGGCGTGAGCGGCGCGTCCGTGGAGGGTTCGGTGGCGCCGAACCACGTGCGGGGGTCCGCCTCCCCCACCCCGGCGTCGCGGAGGCCGGCGAGCAGGCCGGCCGCATGGCGCGCGTCGGCGGGGTCTGTCGACGGGTCGTGAAGCGCGGCCCGGAGATCCACCGCCAGATGCGGCAGGGAGAACACGGTGGGCGCGTGGCGGGACGGACCCACCGGGGCGCCGGGGGACGCGACCGCCGTGGCGGTGGTCGCCAGGTCGGCGATCTCGTCGATGAAGCGGGAGGGGGCGACGTCGCCCTCCTCGGGCGACTCCACGGCGGTGACGAGCAGGTGCTCGCTGGCGCGGGAGCACGCGACGTAGAACAGGCGGCGCTCCTCGGCCGACCGGGCGGCCGCGGAGGACACGGCCCGCTCCGCCTCTGACGGCACCGGTCCGTCCCCGGCGATCTCCGTCAGGTCGACCAGCTCGTCGACTCCCAGCAGGCCGGACCGGCGGCGGGGCGCAGGCCAGACACCGTCCTGGACGCCGCACACCGCGACCGCACGCCACTGACGGCCCACCGCGGCGTGCGCGGACAGCACGCTCACCGCGCCCCCCCGTGCGCGTGTGTCGGCGCGCCGGGGCGCGGGCAGGTCCTCGCCGGAGACGACGTCGCAGAACAGTCCCACGGAGCCTCCGGGGACCCGGTCCACGAAGTCGGCGGCGTGGTCGAACAGGGACACGACCGCGTCGAGCGACCGGTCCGCGGATCGCGACCAGGGATCGGCGGCCACCGCCTGCCGGACGAGGCGGCGCTCCAGCCGGGAGGCCGTCCACGCGGCCCAGAGGACCTCCTCGGCGGTCCCTCCCGCCCGCAGCTCGGCCTGCACGGCCCGGCGCGCGCGGCGGACCCGGGTGACGGGGGCGAGCTCGACGGCGGTGAGCCCGGGCGGGAGATCGTCCTCGTCCGCCAGGACGAGACGCCGCAGGGTCTCGGCGCTGGGTTCTGTCCCGCCGATCCCCGAGCGGCGCAGTCCGCGACGGAGACGACGCATGGCCACGGCGTCCGCGCGGCCGATCGGCCCCGACAGGAGCGCCAGGACCCGCTCGGCGTCGCTGCCGTCGGCGCCCTCGAGCGCCGAGCGCACCAACAGCAACAGAGCCGAGGCGACGGGGTCGTGGGCCGGCGGGATCTCGGCGCCGGCGTCGACCACCGGGACGCCGGCGGCGTCGAGCGCGGCCAGCAGGGCGTCGGCCACACGCGGCAGCGAGCGGGTCACCACTGCCATCTCGCCGTAGTCGATACCGTCCAGGACGTGCCGGCGGCGCAGGAAGTCGGCGACGACGGCGGCCTCCGAGGCGGCCGACCCGGCCACGCCGACGCCCACCTTCCCGTCCGGTCCACCGTGCGCCTCACTGGGGTGCGCCTCGCGGGGCCGGTGGCGGGCGGCCCCGGGCAGGCGGGAGGCGATCCGCGCGGCGACCGCCGTGACGGCCGGGGACATGCGGTGGCCGACCGGGAGGTCGACCGCGCGGCCGCCCTGCTCGATCACTGCGCGCGCCAGGCCGCCGTCGGCGCCGCGGAACCGGAAGACCGACTGGTCGCCGTCCTCCACGACGAGCAGGACGTCGGCGCCGCCGCCCACCGTCGCGACGAACTCCGCGACCAGCGGATCGAGGTGATGGGCGTCGTCCACGGCCACGAGGCGCCGGGAGCGGAAGATCTCGCGCAGCTCCGGGTCGGCCGTCAGCGCATCCAGCGCGGCGCCCACCAGCTCGGCGGCGTTGAGGGCCTCCGGCACGTCCGCCTGGGCGCCCCGCACGCCCGACCGCAGGGCCATCTGCTCCTCGTGCCGGCGGAAGAAGCCCGCGGCCGCCACCCACGCCGGCCGGCCCGCCGTGCGGCCGAGCCGCGCCAGCTCGCGGGGCCCGATCCCCCGCTCGAGCGACCTCAGCAGCAAGTCGCGCAGCTCGCGCGCGAACCCGACCGTGGACAGCGCGGGGCGCATCTGTTCGGGCCAGTGCGGCGCCCCGTCGGACAGCTCACCGAGCAGGGTCTCGCGCACCAGCGCGTCGTGTTCCGCACCGGTACGCAGCCTCGGCGGCGGGGCGTCGGCCCGGGCGGCGGCGAGCCGCACCACGGCGTGGGCGAGCGAGTGGACGGTCCGTACCGGCGCGTCGGTGCCCACCACGAGCTCCGGCGGCATCCCGCGGGTGGCCTCCTCGAGCAGCGCCGCGGACGCGGTGGCCGACCCCGTGAGCACGAGGACGCCGTCCATCCCCACACCGCCGGCCACCGCGGCGCGGACCACGTCGACGATCAGCGAGGTCTTGCCGCTGCCCGGGCCGCCGCGGACGACCCACCGGTCCTGCCGGCCGGCGCGGGCGGCGGTCCAGTCACGGCCGACGAGGTCGTCGAGACCGGCCGGCCAGGTCCGGCCGGGTCCGTTGGTGGGCTGGGTGGGGGCGGATGGAGTGGGGGCGGGCGCTGTCACGGCTCGATGAGACCACACGACTCCGACATCGCACCCCCGCCCGGAGTGACCGGTCCGGTACGACGGCCGACCGTCAGCGGAGGGTGTCCTCGAGCATGTTCGGCCGGCACGCGGTCCGCGACACGATCAGCATGAGGAGCAGCACGACGGTGAGGAACGCCAGCCCGGACGCCAGCCCGGGACCGTCGAACAGCACCCCGAACACGATGGGCCCGAGGCACGCGGCCGTGTACCCGACGCCCTGGGAGAAGCCGGACAGCGCGGCCGAGCCGGCCTGGGTGCGGGTGCGGAGGTTGATCAGGGTCAGGCAGAGCGGGAACGTGCTGGGCCCCACGCCGAGGAGGCAGATCCACAGCCACGGGGCGAGGTCGGGCGCCCAGAGCAGGCCGGCGAAGGCCCCCAGGTAGGACACGACGGAGACGACGACGACGGCGTACGGGTCCTCGAACCGGCCCGCGATGTAGGGGACGGCCAGCGCGGCGACGAGTCCGATCGCCGAGTACACCGCCAGGGCGAGGCCGCCCTCGGCGCGTGTCATGCCGATCGATTCCGCCACGGCCGGGAGCCACGTGAAGAACGCGTACGTGCACAGGGAATTCGTGCCGAAGAACAGGGCGAGCGCCACGCCGACGGGCGAGCGCCACGGGCGGATGCGGCGCGCCGGCGCGGTCGCGGTCGCCGCCCCGACGCCGCCCCCCGCGGACGCCTCGCCGGTGGCGGGCCGGGGATCGCCGGTCGGTGCGCCGGTGGCGGGCGCGCCGGCGTCGGTCGGTGTGCCCGGGCGCAGGATCTCGACGACCCACGGCACGGCAGCGATGACCGCCAGCACCGCCCACCAGCCGATGGAGACCCGCCACCCGGCGGCCTCCTCGACGGGCACGGCCGCGAGCGCCGGCACCACCGTGCCCAGCTGCAGTCCGGTGATGTAGGCCATGCTCACGGCCGCCACGTGCCGGGGGAAGTACTTCTTGACCAGGGGCGGGGCGACGACGTTGCCGATGCCCATCCCGGCCAGGGCGACGAGCGACCCCGCGCCCATCAGCCACGGGTCGTGCGCGAGGGCGCGGATCACCTGCCCCACCGCGGCGGCGATCATCGCCAGCACGGTGAGCACCTCGAGGCCCACCCGCCTGAGGACCATCGGCGTGAGCACACCCCAGACCGCGAACATGAGGGTGGGGATCATCCCGAGCAGGCCCATGCCGGCGGCACCGAGGCCGATCTCGGCGTCGATCACCCCGAGCAGCGGGCTGAGCGAGGTGACGGCGGTGCGCAGGTTCAGCGAGACGAGGACGACGCCGACGAACGCGACGAGCGGGAACGTGACGGCGCCACGGCGGGATCCAGCCCGCGGGGAGCGGGCGTTCACGCGGCGGTGTCCGCCACGAACTCGCCGACCTGCCGGGCCATGGCCTGGAGCCCGTCCATCGCCGCGGGCCTCGATCCCGGGTGCAGCGCGTGCACCGCGAGACGGAAGACCGCCGCCCGCAGGACCATCTGGGGCCAGTGCTCGAGGTGCCGCCACCGTGTGAGGACGCCGGCGTCGACCGTTCCCCAGGATAGGTGGTCCACGGCGACGACCGCCGCCGACCACGACGCCGGCCGTGCGTAGGGCACGACGTCGGACAGCGCCGGCTCGGCGGAGGCGTCGAAGAGCAGGCCCCGGGCGAGGTCACCGTGCACCACGCCCGCGCCGGGGACCGTGACCGGGCGCCGGTGCCGGATGAGTCCGGTGGCCCCGAGCAGGGCGGCCGCGCGATGCGTGGCGAAGGGGGTGCCCCGGTCCTCCATCCCGGGCGCCAGATCGTGTTCGGGATCGCCGTCCCAGGCGGCGGCCTCGGCGAACGAGAACAGGTCGGTCTCGGACCACGGTCGCGTGGCGGGCCGACGAACCAGCCGGGGTCGCTCGACCTCGGTGAGGGCGGCGTTGATCCTGGCCGACCACGCGATGGTCTCGTCCGCCCGTGCCTCGGGCCGACCGGACACGGCCCGGTCGGCGCGCCACCCGCTGACAACGTGCCGGCCGTCGCGCGACCGCACCGGCAGCGAGACACGCAGCCCGGTCACGTCGAGCTCCTCCCGCACCCGGGCGGACCAGTTGGCCAGTGCCGTGTCCGCGACGGGGCGCAGCACCACGGCGCCGCCCGGCGCGGGGATCAGCCAGCCCGTGCCGGAACCGGCGACCACGGGGGAGGCCGTGCCGTCCGCCACGCCGAAGGCGCCGCGGACGTGCTCGGGGACGGTCACGTCGTTCACGCCGACCACGGTACCCACCCCGGTCGTCAGTACCCGGGCAGGGACGGGTCCACGTCGCGTGTCCACGCTTCGATGCCGCCCGCGAGCGACCGGACGCCGGGGAAACCGGCGGCGGACAGGGTCGCCGCCGCACGCGCCGACCGGACCCCGGACTTGCAGTACACGACCAGCGGACCGCGCTCGGCCGCCCGGCCGAGGACGCCCGTCGGGTCCCCGGCGACCTCGGCGACCGAGTCCAGCGGCACCCACACGGACGGGTCGATCCTCGCGATCGACCTCTCGCCGGCGCCACGGACGTCCACCAGGACCGGGGCCGGCGCGTCGGGACGCCCGGGCGACCCTGTCGGGCCCGACGCGGCCAGCTCCGCCGCGAGGTCGGTCGCGGATACGGTCGGCACCTCCGGCAGCCCGGGATCCGGGAGCTCGCAGGAGACGTCCCCGGCGCCGTCCGGCAGCTCGGTGACCGGCTCGCGCGACGGGTCCGGGCGGACCGTGACCGTCCGGTTGGTGGACTCGAGCAGGTCCATGAGGACGAGACGACCGAGCAGGGGCCGCCCCGCCCCGGTGACGAGCTTGACGGCTTCCATCGCCATCATCGACCCGACCGTGCCGCAGAGCGCACCCACGACCCCGGCCTCGGCGCAGCTGGGCACCGAGCCCGCGGGCGGCGGCGCCGGGTACAGGTCCCGCAGGGTCACCGCCTCGGCCGGTGCGGGCGGGCGGGACCAGAACACGGCGAGCTGTGCCCGGAACCGGTCGATCGTCCCCCAGATGAGCGGGATCCCGGCGATCTCGCACGCGTCGGAGACCAGGTAGCGGGTCGCGAAGTTGTCACTGCCGTCGATCACCAGGTGGTGTCCCTCGAGCAGAGAGCCGATGTTCAGCGCGTCCAGCCTGGCGTGCACCGCGTCGACCCGGACCTCCGGGGCCAACTCGGCCAGCCGGTCCCGCGCCGAGTCCACCTTCGGCCGGCCGACCGCCGCCACGGAGTGGATCACCTGCCGGTGCAGGTTGCCGAGGTCCACCTCGTCGTCGTCGACGACCGTGATCCGCCCGACGCCGGCCGCGGCGAGGTACATGAGCACCGGCGCGCCCAGGCCACCCGCGCCCACGACGAACACCGACGCGGCGCGCAGACGCCGCTGCCCCTCGTCGCCGATCGCCCCGAGCAACAGGTGCCGCGAGTACCGCGCCCTCTCCTCCGCGCTCAGCTCGGACACCGGGTCCACCAGCGGCGGCAGCGACCGGTCCGCCGACCCGCCCACGCCGCTCATCCCGCCACCGGCGCGCCGTCGGGGAACGGCCACGCGTTGTACCGGCACGTGTCGTCGTTGTCCGGGACCACGCCCTCGGGATCCAACCGGTGGATCTCCCTGTTGTTCACCCCGAACGTCTGCTGCATCATGATCGGCGCCAGGGCGCCGTCCGCGGGGCACGGCTCGTGCGCCGGGAAGCCGATCGCGTGCCCGACCTCGTGATTGACGAGGTACTGCCGGTAGGAGCCGATGTCGCCCTCGAACGACCGCGCGCCCCGCACCCAGCGCGCGAGGTTGAGGTACACGCGCCCCGTCGCCGAGTTGTAGCAGCTCGCCTCGAGCTCGATGTCGTACCCGCAGTTCTCGCGGACCGTCATGGGGCTGGTCAGCGAGACGCGGAACGCGGGCTCGCCGCGGGTGATGCGCTGGAAGGCGACGGCCCCGTCGGCCGTCCAGCTCTTCGGGTTGGCCAGGGTCGCGTCGATCATCCGGGCGACCGAGTCGTCCCCGCCGAAGTCGACCGTGTCGATCCCGTCCTCGACCTCCACCGTGTAGGTGAACTGCTCCGCCGTCGGCCGCCCGACCGGGTCGGTCCCGCCGGGCACGAGCCGGAACTCCCCACCGGCCGCCTCGACGAACGGGCCGCCCTCGGGCAGCTCGCCGCTGGGCGGCACCTCGCCGGCCGCGGGCGCACCGACGATCGCCGGCGTCTCCCGGGCCCGCACGGCCCCGTCGTCCGGCTGCGCGTCCGGCGAGACGACGGCGTCGGCGATGACGAGCGCGGTGAGCACCACGAGCACCGGGATCGCGTACGCGCGCCAGCCCCACGTGGCGAAGAACCGCCCGACCGGCGTCTGCTTGCGCAGGTGGTCCCGGGACCCGGGCACCGACCGGCGGCGCCCCGGGGTCGACTCCTCCGGGTCCCACGGCGCGCGCAGCGGCTCACCGTGTGGCGGGTAGTACGGTGCCCGCTGACGCGCGCCGGGTTCCGCACCGGCCGGCGTCCGACGACGGCCGTCGCTCATCCGTACACCTCCACGTCCGCTGACGATCGGCCACTGCCGATCACGGTCTCCACGATCCCACATACCGGGTGAGGCGCGTCCCGCCGCACTCCACAGGTGCAGGTATTGTCCGTCTGACCCGGTCGGCTGTCGACTCTCGCCCGGGCGGAGAAGGAGCCACCAGATGACGAGCCCGGACGGACCGGCCCCGGCCGCCCCGGGACGCGCCCGAGCGGCCCGGCTCCCCCGCGGCGCGCGGCGAAGCCAGCTGATCGACGCCGCCGGAACGGTGTTCGTCGAGCAGGGCTTCCACGCCTCCGGGATGGACGACATCGCCGTCCTCGCCGGGGTGTCCAAACCGGTGCTGTACCAGCACTTCGACTCCAAGCGGGACCTGTACATCGAGGTCCTGCGCCACCACGTGGACGCGCTGCTCGGCCGGATCCGGGCCGCGCTCGACTCGACCTCCGACAACCGCCGCCGCGTCGAGGCGGCCGTCGACACGTTCTTCGCCTACGCCGACAACGACACCCGGGGCTTCCGACTGGTCTTCTACTCGGAGTCCGGGGACGAGGACGTCCGCCGCGAACTCGACCGGGCCACCGAGGGGTGCATCGACGCGGTGCACGACCTGGTGCGGGGGGACTCCGGCCTCGACGTGCACCGATCGCGCCTGCTCGCCGTCGGGCTGGTCGGCGCCAGCCGGGTCAGCGCCGGCCACTGGCTCGACGCCGGTCGGCCGATCCCACGCGAGGACGCGGTCTCGACCACGGTCACCCTGTGCTGGGGCGGCCTGTCGAAGATCCCGCGCCACGGCGGTGACCGGCCCGCACCCGAGGCCTGACCCCGAGCCGCGCGCGGCCCGCCCGCCCGGGAGCGCGGACGCTCGGCGGACGGTCGGCGGACGGACGGTCGCCGGCGTCAGGACAAAAAGCCCACCGGTCGCCGGGCGGACTCGCCGATCTCCACATACGCCACCCGGTCGGTCGACACAAGGTAGCGACGGCCCTTCTCGTCCTCGAGCTCGAGGATCCCCTTGGCGTCCGCGGTCAGGGCCGCCTCGACGCGCTTGTGCACGTCGTCGGGCTCCATCCCGGTCTTGAACACGAGCTCACGGTTGCTGTCGGCGATGCCGATCTTGACCTCCACGGTGCCTGCCCTTCTCGTCGTAGGCGCATGTCACGCCGTCATCGATGATGCGTGCGACCCAGGCTAGCCCGAGCCCCGCCCGGGGCGGCGGCACGGGATAGGATGGGCGCACGTGGACCACTCTCCGCGCCCGGCCACACCGGCGTCGGGTACGGCGGGTCCCGTGGAAATGTGCGCGCGCCCCGCTCGCGAGGCCGAACTCCGACGGCCCGACACCATCCGCGCGCGAGACGAGAAAGGCACCGCCCTGTCCACCACAGATGTCACCACAGAAGACGTAGACGGCATGGCCACGACGACCGCGGTCGTCGACGCCCCGTCCTCCGACTCCTCCCCCAGCTTCGCCGAGCTCGGCGTCCGACCCGAGATCGTCACCGCCCTCGCCGAGCGCGGCATCACCCACACGTTCGCCATCCAGGAACTCACCCTGCCGCTCGCCCTGGCCGGCTCGGACCTCATCGGTCAGGCCCGCACCGGGATGGGCAAGACCTACGGGTTCGGCGTGCCGCTCCTGCACCGCATCTCCACCGGCGAGGCCACCCGTGAGCTCGACGGCACGCCCCGCGCGCTGGTGATCGTGCCCACCCGCGAGCTGTGCATCCAGGTCACCCAGGACCTCAAGATCGCCGCCACCGGGCTCACCGCGTCCACCGATTCGGGCACCCGCCCCCTCAAGGTCCTCGCGATCTACGGCGGCACCCCGTACGAGCAGCAGACCGAGGCTCTCGAAAAGGGCGTCGACGTGGTCGTGGGCACCCCCGGGCGCCTGCTCGACCTGGCCAACCAGTCCAAGCTCGTGCTCGGCAAGGTCGAGGCCCTGGTCTTGGACGAGGCCGACGAGATGCTCGACCTGGGCTTCCTGCCGGACATCGAGAAGCTGCTGCGTATGGTGCCCGAGAAGCGGCAGACCATGCTCTTCTCCGCCACCATGCCGGGGCCGATCATCACCCTGGCCCGCACGTTCCTCACCAAGCCCACGCACATCCGCGCCGAGGCCGCCGACTCCGGCGCGACCCACGAGAACACGACCCAGCACGTCTACCGGGCACACTCGCTGGACAAGCCCGAGGTCGTGGCGCGCATCCTGCAGGCCGAGGGCCGCGGGGCCACCATGATCTTCTGCCGCACCAAGCGCACCGCCCAGAAGCTCGCCGACGACCTCGCCGAGCGCGGCTTCCGCGTGGGCGCGATCCACGGCGACCTCGGACAGGGTGCGCGCGAGAAATCGCTCAAAGCGTTCCGCACCGGTGACGTCGACGTCCTCGTCGCCACCGACGTCGCGGCCCGCGGCATCGACGTCGACGACGTCACCCACGTCATCAACTACCAGTGCCCCGAGGACGAGAAGACCTACGTCCACCGCATCGGCCGCACCGGCCGCGCGGGGCGCACCGGCGTCGCGGTCACGCTCGTCGACTGGGACGACCTGCCCCGGTGGGGACTGATCGACAAGGCCCTCGGGCTGGACTTCGGCGAGCCGGCGGAGACCTACTCCACCTCCGCCCACCTGCGGAGCGACCTCGGGATCCCCGAGAGCGCCGGAGGGCGGATCGGCGCCCCCACCGGCACCGGGTCCGGCCGCCGCACCGAGGACCGTGGCACGCGCGGGTCCGGCCGCGAGTCGGGCTCCGGATCGCGGCCCGCGCGCCGGCGCACCCGCGGCGGCAGGTCCGGAGAGGACGGGCCCTCGACGCCGGCCCCCGCCGCCGACTCCCCCACCGCGTCCGGTGACGCGGACTCCCCCGCCCCCTCGGGGGACGCCCCCGCGCGGCGCCGCCGTCGCCGTCGCCGGCCCTCGTCGTCGTCGCCGGATCAGGACGGCCGGGACTGACCCGCCCGTCCGCACCACGTAGGCCACACGTGCGCGCATCCGACGACGCCCCCGCCGGCCGCCGCCGGCCGCGCCGGGGCGTGCCCTCCGAACGCCGGACCCGGCGCGACCTGGTCACCGCGGCCGTCATCACCGTCGCCATGGCGGTGGCGGCCGGGGTCGTCCTCCTCACCGGGAGCGCCGCCCGCTCGGACTTCTCCGCCGCCGACGCCGGGCAGCCCGTCTACGGACCCGCCACCGCGCCCCCCACGTCGCTCCGGGCCCTGTGGTCGCACCCGTCGGCGGATTCGGGCGCGCCCCTGACCACCAAGGGCAACCTCGTCACCGTCACCGACGACGGCACGCTCGTCGGCCGGGACGCCGGCTCCGGAGAGCAGGCGTGGTCCTACTCCCACGCCGGGCCCCTCTGCGCGGCGACGTTCTACGCCGACATCCTCGCCGCCGCCTTCGACGGCGCGGCCGGGTGCAGCGACGTCACCGCGCTCGACCCGACCAGCCAGCAATACAGCAGTACCCGCCAGAGCGCCTTCCCCGACACCATGCAACTCACCTCGACCTGGCGGCACGCCCTCGCGTCCAGCCCCGAACGGCTCGAGATCTGGCGCGACGACCTCGTCCGCACCGTCGAGTACGGGGCCGTCGCGGCGCCGCAGGAGGCGGGCATGCAGCCGCGCACCGGCTGCACCCTCGGGACCGCCGACCTCACGGACGAGCGCTTCGCCGTGGCCGAACGCTGCCCCGGCGACGACTCCGCCCGGCTGACCCTGTCCGAGACGGTGCCCGAGGACAGTCGCAAGCCCGAGGAGATCGCCTCCGACACCACGGGCGCCGACGGGCTGTGGATCATCGACGTCAGCGACGACGGCGTCCTCGCCCTCACGGATCGGGGCGGCGCCTGGGCGGTCGAGTGGTTCACCAGCCCCCGCGACTACGCCCCGGTCCTGCCGCTGCCAGCCGAGCCCGCCGTCAAGCCCGACCCGCGGACCGTGGCCCGCGACGACACGCAGGCGCGCTGGTTCGACGGCACCGGCACACACGCCTTCTCCGCCGTCACCGGCGCGCACTCCTGGACGACCCCGGTGACCACCGGACCCGGCCTGACCGGGGGCTGGTCGCCCGACCCCGACGTCGCCACCGCGCGCGACTGGGTCCTGATGCCCGTCGCCGGTGGCTTCCGCGTCCTCGAGCACGACACGGGGGCCGGGACCGCGGAGGTGCCCATCACGCCCGGTGAGGGCGCGGGCGGAGAACCCTCTGTCGGGGGCGGACCCCCTGCCGGGGGCGGGGAGGACGTGACCGGCCTGTCCCAGATCGGCGACATCCTCTACGAGCGCCGGGACGGCGCGGTCCACGCCTACAAGATGCTGGCCTGACTCCGGGCGGGTCGCGCCGGGAGGGTCACACGGCGTACCACTCGACCGCGTCGCGTCGGAAGAGCGACACCAGCGCCGTCGCGCACATCACCGCCAGGACGATGCCGGCGAGGTACTGATCCGAGCCCACCCCGACGTACCAGGCGACGAACAGCAGCAGGAGCTCGGCGATCACGACGAGCCCACGGCCCCATCGCCGGCCGCGGAGCAACCCGACCCCCGCGGCCAACAACCCGCCGCCGAGGATCGCGAACCACACCGCGGTGCCGTAGCCGCTGATGACGACGGTCTCCTCGCGGTGTCCGCCCAACGCTCGGACGAACAGCACCACGGCCACACCGACACCGATCAGTCCCTGGGCCGAGGAGATCCACCCGGCGAGGCGGACCGGCGTGGGGATCGCCGTTCGGGGATCGGCCTGAACACCACGGTCATCTGGTCGTCTCACGTTCACCTCTCCAGATTAAGCGGGCCCCGCCACGCCACTGAAACCACCAGACGGACCGCGGTCTGATTAGGCCATCACCACCTCTGGTGTGCGGTTTTCCGGCGATTTGACAAGCCGCGTGACGTTTACCACATAGGCCAAAAACGTATTGACTTGTCATGAAATCGTGGGACGATCATTTGTAACAGCGCAGACACACCGTGTTTGCCTCGCCTTAACCGGGAGCCCCTCCGACAGGAGCGAGCCCGCGGAAAGGGTACAGATCCCCCAACACCCGCCGGGTGCCATCGAACACGCACGTCCGTCCGTGGACTCTACATGTCCACGCGTCGGTGGCGGTTGGTCGTGCTGCCCGGCGCACCCGATCACGGTCTCACATCAAAGGAGTTCCCATGGACTGGCGCCACAAGGCCATCTGCCGCGACGAGGATCCCGAGCTGTTCTTCCCCGTCGGTAATTCCGGGCCCGCCCTCGCGCAGATCGCCGAGGCGAAGATCGTCTGCAACCGCTGCCCCGTCACCGCCGAGTGCCTGTCCTGGGCACTCGAGTCCGGCCAGGACGCAGGCGTCTGGGGCGGCATGAGCGAGGACGAGCGTCGTGCCCTCAAGCGTCGCCGCGCCCGCACCCGCACCGCCGTCTGACACGGACCACATACGCCGAAGGCCGGCCCCCTCCCCCACGGGGACGGGCCGGCCTTCGGCGTGAGAGCATCCGCCCCGTCAGTCGATGACCGCGATGAGGTCACCCGCCTGGATGACGTCCCCCGGCTTCACCGCGACCTCGGTCACGCTGCCGGAGGTCTCACACAGCACCGGGATCTCCATCTTCATCGACTCGAGGAGCACGATCGTGTCGCCCTCGGCGACCTCGGTACCGACCGCCGCGACGACCTCCATGACGTTCGCGACCATCTCGGCACGGACCTGTTCAGCCATACGGATTGTTCCTCTACTTCCTCGAAGGCGGCCCCCGGACACCTCCAATGCAACCACACGGGCCCGCGCATGGAAGACTTGTACACCGACGAAAGGAGGCGACCATGGGCAAGCGTGGCCGCAAGAGGCGGGATCGCCGCAAGAAGAACGCTAACCACGGCAAGCGTCCGAACAGCTGAGTTCAGGAACGCACGAACGACGAAGGGGCGGGCACCGAACAGGTGCCCGCCCCTTCGTCTGTGTCCGGCGCGGCCGTGACGTCGACCGCCCGGCCGGTCTAGGTGAGGTCGCGCCGCTCCACCGTCGTGCGCTGGTGCACCACGGTCGTGCCGTCGACGTCCGTCGTGGTCACCGTCGTACGCCGGATCTCCACCATGAGACGCTCCCGCAGGCCCGACGGCGCCTTCTCGCAACACGAACTCGAGAGCTTGGCCTTGAGACGCCGCTCCGACAGGAACATCTCCCGGCAGTCCGGGCAGCCGGCGAGATGGTGCTCGAGGCGCGAACGGCAAGCGTCGTCGCATTCGAGATCCACGAGCAGTGAGAGGTCGCGCATCGCGGCGCGACAGTCGATCTCGTCGAGGCGCGGATCGTGCTCCTTCATCACTTCGCCCCCTCCTCACGGTCACGGCCGAAGCCGCGCTCGGTGGCCACGTCGCGCAGGAGTTCCCGCAACTGCTTGCGGCCGCGGTGTAGACGCGACATCACGGTCCCCAGGGGGGTGTCCATGATCTCGGCGATCTCCTTGTACGGCAGGTCCTGGACGTCGGCGTAGTAGACCGCCATCCGGAACTCCTCGGGGAGCTCGGCCAGCGCCGCACGGATCTCGTCGTCCGGCAGCAGCTCCATGGCCTCGACCTCCGCCGAACGCAGCCCCGTCGAGGTGTGCTCGGCCGCCGCGGCGAGCTGCCAGTCGGTGATCTCGTCGGTCGGGTACTGCGCGGGCTGCCGCTGCCGCTTGCGGTAGTGGTTGATGTAAGCGTTGGTGAGGATGCGGTGCATCCAGGCCCGGAAGTTGGTCCCCGGCTTGAACGAGTGGAACCCGGCGAACGCCTTGGCGTAGGCCTCCTGCACCAGGTCCTCGGCATCGGCGGGATTCCTGGTCATCCGCAAGGCGGCGCCGTACAGCTGGTCGAGCAGTGGCATGGCCAGCTCCTCGAACTGCTCGGCGCGCTGGTCGGCCTCGTCGGGCTGCAACTCGGTCGGCAACCGGAACTCCTCACCTGTCGATGTCCCGGAGTCTAACCGCACATCCGGGGCGTCGAGGACCGCGGTCCGCATCGCACCCTCCTTCCCGTCCCCGGACCATCCCGGGGCACTCGCCCAGGAACAACGCGGGCCGCCGCACCCGTATTCCGGAGCGTGAGGGAACTACGCTGGTCGACCGTGGGCAGGAAGAGCGGTCGCGGTGCCGCGGCGGGTGGACGCGGCGGTGCCGCGGCGACCCCCGCGATCGCCGCGCTGCGGGCCGCCGGGGTCGCCCACGAGGTCCACATCTACGACGCGAGCGGCGAGACCGCATACGGCGACGAGGCCGCCCGCGTGATGGGCGAGCGCCTGGGGGTGGATGCCGACCGGGTGTTCAAGACCCTGGTCCTGGCGACAGCGCGTCCGCCGGCGGGTTCCCGCGTCGCGCTGGCGGTGGCGGTGCTGCCGGTGACCTCTTCGCTCGACCTCAAGGCCGCGGCCGCCGCCCTCGGGTGCGGCAGGGCCACGCTCGCGCCGGTCGACGTCGCAGAGAAGACCACCGGCTACGTGGTGGGTGGCGTCTCCCCCATCGGCCAGAAGCGTCCCCTGGCCACGGTGGTCGACGCCTCCGCGCTCGGTCACCGCACGGTCCTGTGCAGCGCCGGGCGGCGCGGCTGGGAGATCGAACTCGACCCCGCGGAGCTGGTCCGGCTCACCGGCGCGGTGACGGCCCCGGTCACGACGTCCCGCTAGAACAACATCCCCTCGGTGGGGTCGACGGGCCGGACGAGCTCCGGCCCCTCGTTGCGGACGTTCGACACCGCCCGGGAGACCGGGCGGATCTCGACGGACTCCGCCCACTCCCCGAGATCCCCGCCCGCGCCGTCGACCAGCGCGCGGGGGTCGCCGATCACGGCGGGATCGAGCCAGTCCGCCACCAGGTCCGGGTGGACGGCCAGCGGCATCCGGTCGTGGACGCGCCGGAGCGGGCCCAGCGCCTCGGTGGTGAGGATCGTGCACGACAACTGGGAGACGGACGGGTCGACCGGGTCGCGCCGCGCCTCCCACAGTCCGGCCATCAACAGGCCGCGGTCGCCCGGCAGGCTCATGAAGTACGGCTGCTTGGGCCCCGCCTTAGCACCCGGGGAGGCGGGGTCACCGGGCACCCACTCGTACCAGCCGTCCATCGGCACCACGCAGTGCCGGCGGGCGACGGCGGCGCGGAACGCCGGCTTGGAGGCCGCGGTCTCCACGCGGGCGTTGAACAGAGTGGGCAGGCGCTGGGACTCCTTGGTCCACGACGGGACCAGCCCCCACCGCATGGCCCGGAGCACCCGTCGCGGGGCGGCGGGGCCGACGGCCTCGTCGAGGCTCTCGCGCGGCACGTCCAGCGTGAGGACCGGGACGGTGGTGGTGGGCGCGATGTTGAACCGCGGCGTCGGCGGCGCGGTGTCCGGGTGAAGGCCGACGGGCGGGGCGGACGCCTCGTCGACCGCGTCCAGTTCCAGCGCGAGCTGCGCCGGGGCGGAAGAGAGCGAGAACCGTCCACACATGCCGACATCCTCGCACCCGAGTCCGCCGGGAGCGCCCGCGATGGGCGACAATGGCCGGGTGAGTCATTGGAGCGCCCCCGTCGCCGCAGCCCCCGTGGACGCCGACGTCGTAGTCCCCGGATCCAAGTCGCTGACCAACCGCGCCCTCCCCCTCGCCGCCCTGGCCGACGGCCCCTCCCGCCTGACCGGCACCCTGCGCAGCCGGGACACCGACCTCATGATCGGCGCCCTGCGGTCCCTGGGCGCCCGGATCGAGGGCCCCGCCGGCGATCTCCGCCCCGACGACACCGACCTGCTCATCACCCCGGGGCCGCTGCGCGGCGGGGAGATCGAGTGCGGGCTGGCCGGGACGGTCATGCGCTTCGTCCCGCCGATCGCCGCTCTCGCCACCGGCCCCTCGACCTTCGACGGCGACCCCGCCGCGAGGATCCGCCCGCAGTCCACGGTGCTCGACGCGCTGCGGGCCCTCGGAGCCGAGATCGACGGCGAGCGCCTGCCCTTCACCGTCTCGGGCGCTGGGTCTCTGCGCGGGGGCCGCGTCGAGATGGACGCCTCGGCCTCCTCGCAGTTCGTCTCCGGCCTCCTGCTCTCGGCCGCCCGCTTCGACGAGGGCGTCGACCTCGTCCACGTGGGGGCCTCGCCCGTCCCGTCCGGACCGCACATCGAGATGACACTGGCGATGCTCCGCGAGTCCGGCGTCACCGTCGAACAGCCGACCCCGTCGTCATGGCGGGTCGCCCCCGGCCCGATCGCGGCCGTCGACCGTGTCGTCGAGCCCGACCTGTCCAACGCCACCCCGTTCCTGGCCGCCGCGGCGGTCACCGGCGGAACCGTCCGCGTCCCGCACTGGCCCGCCACCACGACCCAGCCCGGCGACGCCATCCGCGACATCCTGCGGGCCATGGGCGCGTCCGTGACCCTCGAGATCGCCGACGGTGCGGACCACGGCACCCTCGTCGTCGTCGGCCCCTCCCGCCTCTCCCCCGTCGACCGGGACCTGTCCGCCGTCGGCGAGCTCACCCCCACCGTCGCCGCGCTGTGCGCCCTGGCCGACGGCCCGTCGCGCCTCACGGGGATCGCGCACCTGCGCGGCCACGAGACCGACCGCCTCGCCGCGCTGGCCGCCGAGCTGGGCGCCGTCGGTTGCGGCGTCACCGAGCTCGACGACGGCCTCGAGATCTCCCCCGCGCCCCTGCGCGGCGCCCCGTGGCGCGCCTACGCCGACCACCGCATGGCCACCGCCGGCGCCATCGTCGGACTGGTCGTGCCGGGTGTCGAGGTCGACGACATCGGGTGCACCTCCAAGACCCTGCCCGGCTTCACCACCCTGTGGGCCGACATGCTCGCCGGACGGGGCTGACGGACCGCCATGCCGAGCGGACGGGGCGCGGGCGGCGCACGCGGGTGGGACGAATCCGACGTCCGGATCAGGCCCGGCAAGGGGTCGCGCCCGCGCACCAAGCGCCGGCCCAGCCACGACGACGCGGCCGCCGCGATGGTCGTCGCCGTCGACCGCGGCCGGTGGGGGTGCGTGCTGCTCGACGACGGACCCGGGCACAGCGCCGGAACCCGCGTCGTCGCCATGCGTGCGCGCGAACTGGGCCGCACGCCCGTGGTGGTGGGTGACCGTGTGGGCGTGGTCGGTGACCTGTCCGGCGCGCGCGACACCCTCACCCGCATCGTGCGCGTCGAGGACCGCTCCACCGTGTTGCGTCGCACCGCCGACGACTCCGACCCCTACGAGCGCGTCGTGGTGGCCAACGCCGAACTGCTGCTCATCGTGGTCGCCGTGGCCGACCCGCCGCCCCGCGCCGGATTCGTCGCCCGCGCGCTCGTGGCCGCCTACACCGGCGGGCTGGAACCGGTCCTGTGCCTGACCAAGGGCGACCTCGACGACCCGTCCGCGTTCGCCGCCGAGTTCGCCGCCCTCGACGTGCCGGTCCTGCGGGTGGGGGTCGACGACGAGCTGGACGATCTCCACGCCGTGATCGACGGCCGGATCTCCGCGATGATCGGGCACTCCGGGGTCGGGAAATCGACCCTGGTCAACCGCCTGGTCCCCGATGCGGACAGGGCGACGGGCGTGGTCTCCGGCGTCGGGAAGGGCCGGCACACGTCCACCCAGTCGGTCGCGCTCGAACTGGCCGCCGGCGGCTGGGTGGTGGACACGCCGGGCATCCGCAGTTTCGGACTGGCGCACGTCTCGCCCGACGACGTGGTGGCCGCGTTCTCCGACCTCGACGAGATCGCGGCGGACTGCCCGCGCGGGTGCACCCACCAGGGACCGCCGGCCGACCCCGAGTGCGCGTTCGACGCCATCGACGATCCGGCCGTGCACCGACGGGCGATGGCCGTGCGCGAGCTGCTCGGGGCGCTGCAGTCCAACGACCCCTGGGCGCTGGGACTGGACCAGGACTGACGCGCCGCCACGGGCACGCGGGCGGCGGGCGGCGCGGGCCCGCGGCGGGCGCCGGGCGGCGTCAGAGCTTGAGCTCGACGTCCCCCAGCGCGACCGACACGCACGTCTGGATCCGCTCGCCCGGGCCGTGATCGGTGCCGTTGCGCAGGTCACGCACGTGCCCCTCGTCCAGGCCCACGACGCAGGTCTGGCAGATGCCCATGCGACACCCGAACGGCATCTGCACGCCGACGCTCTCCCCGCCCTCGAGGATCGTCGTGGCCCCGTCGAGTTCGACGGTCTTGCCGGTGGAGCCGTACTTGACCGTCCCGCCCGACGCGCCGGCGTTGCGGTCCACGGTGAACCTCTCGACGTGCAGGTCGTCGCGCCCCGAGGCCTCGAAGTGCTCGGTCAGTTCGTCGAGCATCGCCGACGGACCGCAGGCCCACGTGGGCCGCTCGGACCAGTCCGGCACCAGCGCCGCCATCTGCTCGGCGTTGATGCGGCCCTCCTCGCTGGTCGCCCGCAGGTGGAGGGTGTACCCGGGCTGGGTGCGCTCCAACGCGAGCAGCTCGTCGTGGAACAGCGCGTCCTCACGGTCGCGGATGGAGTGGACGTGGACCACGTCGGGGAACCGCTCGTCGGCCGAGCGCCGGTCAAGGGACCGCAGCATGCCCATCACGGGCGTGATGCCCGACCCGGCGGTGACGAACATCAGCTTGTCCGGAGTCGGGGAGGGCAGGTGGAAGTCACCTGCCGGGGCCTGCAACCGGACGATGGTGCCCGGCTCGACGGTGCCGACGATGTGATTGCTCAGCAGGCCCTCCGGCATCGCCTTGACGGTCACCGAGTACTCGCCACGACCGCTCGTGGGCGCCGAGGTCAACGAGTACGACCGCCACGTCCAACGGCCGTTGAGCAGCACACCGATCCCCAGATACTGGCCCGGGCGGTACTCCGGGGTGGCGCCCCACCCCGGCTTGATGACGAGCGTCACCGCGTCGTCGGCCTCGCGACGCACGGAGACGATCTCGCCGCGCAGCTCCCGCGCGGACCACAGTGGGTAGATGAGCGACGAGTAGTCGTCCATGCGCAGTGGGTGCGTCAGACGGTTGAGGAACCGACGCGCGCCCCGGGGCTCGGGGACCCGCGCGGCCGCCGCCCGCATGATGCGACTGAGCCCGCTCTTCGACTCGGACATTGGTGCCTCCTCGCGTCCGGCCACCCGCGGCCCGGGGATCGGACCGACGCTGCCAGAAGATGAACCTACGGTAGCGTAGGTAAGCCGTCGACGCCCATACCGTCGCCCTCAGAGCAGGGTGAGCAGGAACGGCAGTTCCACGGCGTCGTACCACGCCAGATCCACGTCGAGGGCGTCCCCCACGGTGAGCTCCGCGTCCTCGTCCCCGAGATCGGCCCGATCGACCGCCTCGACGGCGTCTCGCACCAGGTCGACCGCTCCCGCGAGGTCCACGTGCACGGCCGCGATGTCGGCCATCGCGACCGTCCCACCGGTCAGGCGCACGACGGCCGTGTCGAGATCCGGGCGCGGCGTGACCTGCTCATCCGGCACGTCCGCGCTCACCACGACACGCCGGTACGGGTGGGCCTCGTGCGCCGTCCCCGAGTCGAGCTCGCCGCCGAGCAGGCGGAGGGAGGCGCGGGCGGCCTCGAGGAACGCCACGTGCTCGATCTCCTCCATGTCGCCCTCCGCGTACGACTCGATCAGGGCGGGGGTCGCCGCGAACGCGGTCCCGCTCCGCACGGGCATCTCGCCCGCATCCAGCAGGGTCTCGAGCATCGTCAGCGTGGCGGGGATGAACAGTCGCATCGGTGGGCCTTCCTGGGGCGGGTGACGGTTACTGGGGGGGGCGCCGGTGGATCGGCCGGTTCCGGTCAGCCAGCGGAACCGGCGAGCTCGTCCAGGGCCGACGCGATCAGCTCGCCGATCTCCTCGACGTCCGGGACGGCCTGGCGGTCGGAGGTGAAGCCGCAGTACACGGTGCCGGAGTAACTGCTCATGGACACGGCCAGCGCCTGGCCCTCGAGAAGCGCCGGGACGGGGTAGACCTCGACCAGCTCGCCGTCGCCCCAGAACACCTTGTGCTGCGGACCGGGGGCGTTGGTCACCACCAGGTCGTAGCTCTCCGACGGCAACATGATCGCCGCCCGGGACGCCAGCGCGTGCAAGGTGGGCGGGGCGAACCCGGAGAGCCGGGCCAGGGACTTGGCGCCGACCGCCTCCCGCGGGTACCGCTGGGTCGCGGCCTCGCGGGCGATCTGCGCCAACCGCATCCGGGGATTCGGCTCCCCCACCGGCATACCGATGAGCGCCGAGGCGATCTCCGCGGACGTGACGTCACCCGGCGCCTCGGCGCCGTCGGCCTCGGCGGTCACGGCCATCGGGACGATCGCGCGCAGGCTGTCCGATGTCGACAGTGGATGACCGCAGGACAAGATCCACGACCGCAGCGCCCCGCACAGGACAGCGAGCACCACGTCGTTGACCTTGCAGGAGTGCGCCCGGGCGATCTCCCTCGCCTCGGACAACGGGAACGACGCGAGCCCGACCCTGCTGCCCCGGGGGCGCGCGGTGCGGAACATCTCCGACAGACCCCCGCCGGGACGCAACACGGAGAGCGTGGCAGCCCCCACGAGACCACGAGTCGCGCGCTCCAGCGCGTTCGCCAGGCGTCCCGAACGCCGGACCAACTCCAGGGGGTCGGTCGCGATGGTCATGAGCGCGTCCAGCACCAGCACCCCGTCTCCGGGTGACGGCACGGGCGTCCAGGTGGCGACCTCGTCGACATCCGCGGAGACGCGCTCGTCGGTCATGAGCACCTGCGCCAGATCGACGGCGTTGGGCCCGCCCAGCAGGACGTGGTGGGTCTTGGTGAGGATCGCCAACCGGCCGTCGGGCAGGCCCTCGATGAGGTACAGTTCCCACAGCGGACGATCCGCCTCGAGGGGCCTGTCGACCAATCTGGCCACCAGGTCGGCCAGCTGCCGCATCCCGCCCGGCGCCGGCAGCGCCGACCGGCGGACGTGGAAGCTCAGGTCGAAGTCGGGGTCGTCGACCCAGACCGCCCTGGCCAGGCCGAACGGGACCTGGCGGATCCGCTGCCGGTAGCGGGGCGCGTCGGCCAGCCGCGTGTCGACGAATTCCATGACACGGTCGATGTCCCACGGCTCGTCGCGGGCGACCAGGGCCAACGAACACGAGTGCCGGCTCCGGGAACGCGCGGCGTCCCCGAGGAGCAGGTCCGCGTCCGCGGTGGCCAGCCTGGTCGCCACGGCGTCAGACCGCCTCGTCCAACCCGAGCAGACCGCGGATCTCCACGGCCGCCCGATCGAACACCTGGTAGAACACGCCGATCATGCCGGTCTGCACCGCGCCGAGGATGTTCTCGATCGCGTCGTCGACCATCACGCACTCCCTCGGCTCGAGCTCGAGGCGGCGGGCGGCCTCGAGGAAGGCCTCCGGCTCGGGCTTCTCGACGCCGATCGCGCCGCTGAGCACCACGTGGTCGATCCCGTACTCACGGGCGTCCTCGCGGACGCGGTCGGCGCCCGACCCCTCGGGTTCGTTGCTCAGCACGGCGAGGCGCACATCGTTGGCCCTCGCACCGGTCAGGATCGACCGCCAGTTCTCACGGTCCTCGTCCGTGCCGTCCAGCACGCCGAAGTAGTCGACTATCAGTCCACGCATGGGGACAGCCTAGGCAACACCCGTCCGGTGTGCAGTAGGCGAGGTGGAACCACGGCCGCGATCCGCGGCGTCAAGAGGGTAGAGGACGCGAGACCACCGAGGGTCGAGCGCGAGAGGAGCCCAGCCAGATGACACCGACACCCGTATCCGCACCGACGTCCGGCCGGCCGCCGCCGGCCGCCGTGATCGCCGCCGGAGGCGCCGCGGAGACGCACACGGCGGACGGCCGGATCCGACCCCTGCCGCCGACGGAACCCGAACCGGGTTCGCGGGGACGTGAGCGCGAGCGCGTCGTCCAACGCACCCCGGGAACCGCGCCCGCCCCGGACGAGGAGGTACCCGTGCCTGCACGACGGGCCGCCCACGCGCTCGTCGTCATGGCGCTGGAGGTCGTGGATCGTCGGCGCGCGCCGCAGAACACCCGTGGGGCGTTCCCGCCGCATCTCATGGAGATGCTGCGTTCCCTCGCGCGCACCGGTGTACCCGGACAGCACCTGGGGCCCGCCAGACTCCACCGCCTCCACATCCATGCCGCCGGCGCCGTGGCGACGGACGCGGGGCCGGACGGGGACCCCGGGTCCCGGGACTACGAGGTCTGCGCCACGTACGCGCGCGGACCGCGGCTGTTCGCCGTCGCGGCCCGCATCCGGGTGACACCCACGGGGGCCGGCTGCACGGCCCTGCGGTTGGTGTGAGCGCCCCGGCGCGGTGGCCGGGCGGGACCGATCAGTCCCGGCGACCGCGCGAGGCGGTCCGGGCGGCCCGCTCCCGGCGCTCGGCCCGCTGCTGACGCTCCTGCGAGCGGCGCTCGGCCCGGTTGGCGCTGGCGCCCTCGTCGACCATCTGGGCGTCGCCGCTCTCCGACGGGCCGGAGAACTGCATCTGCTCCTCGCTCACGTCCCGGCCGGTGCCGGCCGCCTGGAGGATGGGATTGCCACCCGCCAGCGCCGCGGCCTGCGCGGCCGACGGGCCGGCCATCGCCGCCTGCTGCCGGCCCGCCTGGACCTTGACGTTGAACAGGAACGCCACGGTCTCCTCGCGCACGCCGTCCATCATCGCCGAGAACATGTCGTAGCCCTCGCGCTGGTACTCGACCAACGGGTCGCGCTGGGCCATCGCCCGCAGACCGATGCCCTCCTTGAGGTAGTCCATCTCGTAGAGGTGCTCGCGCCACTTGCGGTCGAGGACCTGCAACATGACCGACCGCTCGAGCTGGCGCATCGCGCCCTCGCCGCCGATCCCCTCGATCTCGGCCTCGCGCTCGTCGTACCGGGCGAAGACGTCGTCGAGGACGGCGTCCTTGAGGTTCTTGGCGGACAGATCGCCGGGAGAGCCGTACTCGTCCCCGTCGATGATCTCCTGCGCGGTGATCGACACGGGGTACAGCTGCCGCAGCGCGTCCCACAGCTTCTCCAGGTCCCAGTCCTCGACGTACCCCTCGGCGGTGGCGCCGTCGACGTAGGCGCTGACCACCTGGTAGATCATCGACTCGACCTGGTCGGTGATGTCCTCGCCCTCGAGGATGCGCTTGCGCTCACGGTAGATGACCGTGCGCTGCTGGTTCATCACCTCGTCGTACTTGAGCACGTCCTTGCGGATCTCGAAGTTCTGCGACTCGACCTGCGTCTGAGCGTTCTTCACGGCGCGCGAGACCATGCCGGCCTCGATGGGCACGTCGTCGGGCAGGCTCAGCCTGTTCATGATCGCCTCGACGGCCGCGCCGTTGAAGCGCCTCATGAGCTCGTCACCCAGCGACAGGTAGAAGCGGGACTCCCCCGGGTCGCCCTGGCGGCCGGAACGACCGCGCAGCTGGTTGTCGATGCGGCGCGAGTCGTGCCGCTCGGTGCCCAGGACGTAGAGGCCACCGGCCTCGCGGACCCGCTCGCCCTCCTCCTTGGTGAGCTTGCGCATCCGCTCGATCTCGGCGTCCCACGCGGCCTCGTACTCCTCCGGGGTGGTCACCGGGTCGAGACCGCGCTCGCGGAGGTTGAGGTCTGCGATGATGTCGGGGTTACCGCCCAGCACGATGTCGGTACCGCGGCCGGCCATGTTGGTGGCGACCGTGACCGCGCCGGGCCGGCCGGCCTGGGCGATGATCTGGGCCTCCTGGGCGTGGAACTTCGCGTTGAGCACGTGGTGCTTGATGCCCTTGCGGGTGAGCAGCCGGGACAGGTGTTCACTGCGCTCGACGGAGGCGGTGCCCACGAGCACCGGCTGCTTCTTCTCGACCCGCTCGGCGATGTCCTCGACCACTGCGGCGAACTTGGCCTCCTCGGTCTTGTAGATGAGGTCGGGCTGGTCCGCGCGGGCCATGGGGCGGTTGGTCGGAATGGGCATGACCTCAAGCTTGTAGATCTGGTACAGCTCGGCCGCCTCCGTCTCGGCGGTGCCGGTCATGCCGGCCAGCTTCTCGTAGAGCCGGAAGTAGTTCTGGAGCGTGATGGTGGCCAGGGTCTGGTTCTCGGCCTTGATCTCCACGCGCTCCTTGGCCTCGATGGCCTGGTGCATGCCCTCGTTGTAGCGGCGACCGTCGAGGACGCGCCCGGTGAACTCGTCGACGATGATGACGTCGCCGTCGCGGACGATGTAGTCCTTGTCCTTGGTGAACAGCTCCTTGGCCTTGATGGAGTTGTTCAGGTAACTCACCAGCGGCGAGTTGGCGGCCTCGTAGAGGTTGTCGATGCCCAGCTGGTCCTCGACGAATTCCACGCCCTGCTCGGTGACGCCGATGGTCCGCTTCTTGCGGTCCACCTCGTAGTGGGTGCCCTCCTCCAACAGCGGGGCGATGCGCGCGAACTCGGCGTACCACTTGCTGGAACCGTCGGCGGGACCGGAGATGATGAGCGGGGTCCGCGCCTCGTCGATGAGGATGGAGTCGACCTCGTCGACGATCGCGTAGTTGTGGCCGCGCTGGACGAGCTGGGCGGTGTCGTGCGCCATGTTGTCGCGCAGGTAGTCGAACCCGAACTCGTTGTTCGTGCCGTAGGTGATGTCGGCGTGGTAGGCCTCGCGCCGCTGGTCGGGCGTCATGCCGCTGAGGATGGCGCCCACGGACAGGCCCAGGAAGCGGTGGACGCGGCCCATCCACTCGGCGTCGCGCTTCGCGAGGTAGTCGTTGACCGTCACCACGTGCACACCCTTGTCGGACAGGGCGTTGAGGTAAGCGGGCAGCACACAGGTCAGGGTCTTGCCCTCGCCGGTCTTCATCTCGGCGACGGACCCGGTGTGCAGCACGATGGCGCCGATGATCTGCACCTTGTACGGCTTCTGCCCGAGGACGCGGTACGCGGCCTCGCGCGCCACGGCGAACGCCTCGGGCAGCAGGTCGTCCAGCGTCTCCCCCTCGGCCACTCGACGCTTGAACTCCCCGGTCTTCGCCCGGAGCTCGTCGTCGGTCAACTTCTCCGTGTCGGCGGAGAGCGAGTCCACGTAGTCGGCGAGAGCGGTGTACTTCTTGAGCTTTCGCCCCTCGCCGGCCCGCAGCAGCTTGGAAAGAATGGACACAGTCTCGAACGTCCTCGTGGTCGGGGAAGTGGTCGTGGTATCTGCGACCTGCGTGGTGGCACGCGGGCCCGGGTTCATCCTAGGTGCTTCGGGCCGTCCTGACACGCCGAGGGCGGTCCGGTCGAGTGGGACCGGACCGCCCTCGGCGGGTGCGGGTGGAGGCCGTCAGCCCTCGTCGCTCAGGGTGATGAGCCCGTAGTCGAACGCGTGCCGGCGGTAGACGACGGTGGCGCGTCCGGTCTCCGCGTCGCGGAACAGGTAGAAGTCGTGACCCACGAGTTCCATCTTCTCGAGCGCCTCGTCGACCGACATCGGCGTGCCGTCGTGCTCCTTGCGACGCACGATCTGCCCGGGCATCGAGGCGTCGACCCCGTCGTCGTATTCCACGCCGTCGAGCTGCTGGTCCAGCGCGTCGACCGGGGCGGCGTCGGCGGCCAGCTCGGCGGTCGCCTCGGCGACCGACTGCGGCCGCCGGTGCCCGGAGTGGCTGATCTTGCGACGGGTGCGGGCCTTGCGCATCTGCCGCTCGAGCTTGGCCACGGCCGACTCGAGAGCCGCGTAGAAGGTGTCCTCGGCCGCCTCGGCCCGGGCCACTCCCGGCTTGCCCTTGACGGTGATCTCCACGCGCTGGCTCACCTTGGCCAGCCTCGGGTTGTTCTCGTGCAACAGGATCACGTCGAACCGCTGGATCAACGGCGCCATCTTCTCGACCTTCGCCAGCTTGGTGTTGATCCGGCTCGCGAAATGGTCGGGGACCTCGACGTTCCGGCCGCGGATGGTGACCTGGGCCTCGGGGGTGCCGGGATCGTCGGTCTCGGGACCGTCGAAGGTGGCGGGGTCGAGCAGGACTGCGGGGGTCTTCGCCATCGAAGCTCCTCCTCATCGGGCCTGCGGCGGACCGCTGCGACCGGTCCGGTAACCGCCCGGAATCCCGGCCGAAGGGTCCACCCACATGGCTGAGTGGACACTCTGCGGACACGGCCCACCGGAGCCGACAGGCGGCGAATGTGCTGGTGAACCCGTCCGAAGCCCACTCTACCCGCTCCCGCTGACGCCGCACCCGAGACGGCGAAGCTCACCTCGGTCCGCACGCGACGGCGCTCGCTCAGGCGGCGGTGACGGCCAGGACAGCGGTCACCGGCAGGCCTCCCGCCGCGAGGACCGCCACGCACTCGGCGGCCGTGGCGCCGGTGGTCACCACGTCGTCGACGAACAGGACCGTGGCCGGGGTCGCCAGCAGGGCGGCCACCGTGTCCGGCGCCCCGGGGGAGGCGCGCAGCACCGTCCCGGCGGGGCGTCGGCGGATGCGCCCGGAGAGGTTGTCGGCGCGGGCCCGCGCACCGAGGCCGGAGGCGTCACGCACTCGTCCGCGGACCTCGAGCAGCGGCGCCACGACCACCGGGCCGGTCGGTAGCGAGCCGGCGAGGTCGGCGGCCAGGACGTCCACGATGTCACGGACGTGGTCGAACCCGCGCCGTCGGCGGGCCCGCGCCGACGCCGGGGCCGGCACGAGGACGGTGGGACGCTCCCCCGCCTCGGCGATCTCCCCCGCCTCGCGCAGGCGGTCGATCGCCGCGGCGAGGGCGGTGCCGAACGGGCGCGCGAGGTCGGATCTGCCGCGGTCTTTGTAGGCGGACACGGCGCGTGCGGGCGGGCCGGCGTGCCGGGCCAGCGCCCAGGCGGGGACGCGGAGGTCGGCGCGGGTCCGTACGACGAGCGGTGGTCCGGCCAGGGTCGCGGCGCACCCCGGGCACCACCGGTGGCGGGCGCGTCCGCAGCCGGCGCACTCGAGCGGCACGAACAGGTCGGCCAGGGCGGCGGCCCAGGTGTCGGTGCCGCGCCGGCGAGGCGTGGCGCGTCCGGAGGGCGGCGCGCCCTCGTCCCCGGCGGTCACCGGGTCAGCCCGCGACCACCGGGTCGGCGCGGATCGCGGCCAGTCCGGGGATCTCCCGCCAGTACCTGTCCCCGGTCTGGGCGCCGGTGTCGAGGCGCAGCAGGGAGCGCCGGTCCACCACGTAGATCTCGCGTCCGGCCGCGGCCACGGCGGTCACCGGTCCGGAGATGTTGCGCTGGGACAGCGGCTCCGCGATGGCCCCGTCGACGGAGACGGTCGCGACGGGCGCCTCGGTGGTGTCGCGCGCCACGACGATCGTCGAGCGGTCACGCCACGCCACGGACGTGGCGGTCTCCCCGAGTGCGCGGCCGACCTGCCGGAAGGTGCCGGCGAGCGGCTGCCCCGTCTCGGCGGACAGTGAGCCGATGAACACCTTGCCGTCGGCGACCACGGCCATCTGGGTGCCGGACTGGTCGATGCGCAGGGCGGTGACCCGGCCGCCGAGGGACCGGATCGGGCCGGCTTCCATCTCCCGGACGTCGGGGCCGCCGCGCCCCATCCCGATGCGGACGAGGCGCGTGTCGTCGACCATCACCCACGCCCGGCCGTCGACCGGGTGGAACGTGGGTCCGGCGACGCTCCGCGCGGTGAGGACCTCGGTGGGCTCGCCGTCGATCGGTCCCACGAGGAGCCGGCTGGTCCCCGCCGCCTCGTCGCCGACCACCATCGCGAGGACGCGCCCGTCGTAGGACACCGCGGCGCTGCTGCCCCTGCGGACCTCGGACCACGGTCCGCCGGCCGGGCGGGCGCCGCCCGGCTCGAGTCGGACCAGCCCGTCGGCTGCGGTGAGGGCGTAGCGCATGGGCTCGGCCGGCGGGTAGGGGTCGAAGTCGCGGACGTCCTCGGTGGTCCACCCGTTCGCGTACCGCTCGTCGAGGGGCGCGCCGTCGCGTTCGAGGCGGTAGGGCCCGGGGACGTCGGCGCGCGCGAGGGTCCACACGACCTGAGCGGCGAACTGGGTGGTGGCCTGACTGCTCAGCACCGGCAGCCCGGCGAAGTCGATGGTGGTGCCGGGGACGTCTGCGCCGTCTTCCTCGCCGGGGCGGACGGAGACGGAGGCGGGGACTCTGGACAGGACGGAGTCGGTGAGACCGGCGCGCGGGCCGGTGGCGAGGAGGTTGACGAGGGAGTACTCGAGGTCGGTGCGGTCGGCGGCCGTCCACCGGGGGTCCGGGACGAGGGCTTCGCCGGAGCCGGAGAGGAAGAACAGCTCGCGCTGGGCGTAGGTGGAGAAGAACTCGGCCTTCTCGATCACGACTCCCGGCGGCAGTTCGTCGATCCGCCACTGTCCGTCGGTGCGGGTGAGCCCGATGGTGACCTCGAGCTGGCCGACGTCCTCGCGGAAGATGCCGCCGGGGTCGAGTGAGCCGACCTTCTCCGCGCGGAGCGTGTACTCGGCGCGGTCGGCCGAGCGGCCGCCCTCCGCACTGAGGTCGGCGCGCAGCACGATGATGGTCTCGGCCAGGTCGTCCCAGGTCTCCGCGGCCTCCGGGGTGAGGAACTGGCGCGCGGCGGCGTGCCGCTGGTCGGCGATGGCCGCCGCCTTGAGGAAATCCCGGACCAGGAGGTCCGGTTCCTGGTCGGGCACGGGGGTGGGGATCGCCAGGTCGTCGCCCTCCGGCGCGAACGTGCCGATGACCTGGGGCGACGACGACGAGGGCAGCGTGGCGCAGCCGGTGGCCGTCAGTCCGGTGGCGCAGGCCAGTGTCACGGCGACCGTCAGGAGCCGGGGTCGGGTCATGGTGTGTCCTCCGCCGTTCCGGGGCCCCGCTCGAGCGGGGTCGGTGAGCCGGTGGACACGAGCCGCGCCTCGTCCTCGGGCGTCAGCGGCAGCGGGCTCGAGGTGAGCGTGCTGCCGCGCCGGCGCGGGATGGTGAGCCGGAAACATGATCCCTCGCCGGGGCTGCCCCAGCAGTCCAGCCGGCCGCCGTGCAGCTTGGCATCCTCGAGGGCGATCGCCAGTCCGAGGCCGGTGCCGCCGGAGCGGCGCACCCGGGAGGGGTCGGCGCGCCAGAACCGGTTGAACACGCGTGTCTCCTCGCCGGGTTTGAGCCCGACGCCGTGGTCGCGGACGGAGACCGCGAGGGCGGTGTCGGAGCCGCGGAGGGTGACGCGCACGGGCTTGGACTCGCAGTGGTCCAGCGCGTTGGCCACGAGGTTGCGCAGGATCCGCTCGACGCGCCTGGAGTCGACCTCGGCCATGACCGGCTCGTCGGGCATGTCGATCTCGACCTCGACGCCCGCGGCCTCGGCGATGTGGGCGACGGTGCCGACCGCGTCCCTGACGGCGTTGCGCACATCCAGCTCGGCCGTCGACAGCTCGGCCATGCCGGCGTCGTGGCGCGAGACCTCGAGCAGGTCGGTGAGCAGGCTCTCGAAGCGGTCGAGTTCGGACTCGAGCAGCTCCACGGCGCGCTTGGTGGGGGCGTCGAGGTCCTCGGCCGAGTCCGAGATGATGTCGGCGGCCATCCGGACGGTGGTGAGCGGGGTGCGCAGTTCGTGCGAGACGTCGGAGGTGAACCGCTTCTGCAGGTCGCCGAACTCCTCGAGCTGGGTGATCTGGTCGGACAGGCTCTGGGCCATGTCGTTGAAGGCCATCGCCAGCCGGGCCACGTCGTCCTCGCCGCGGATGACCATGCGTTCCTTGAGGTGGCCGTTGGCGAAGCGCTGGGCGATCGAGGCCGCCTGCCGGACGGGCAGCACCACCTGCCGCGCGACGATCCACGCGATCGCCGCGGACAGCACGATGATCGCCAGGCCGGCGGTGGCGACGATCCCCCGCATGATGCCGAGGGTCTGTTCCTCGGCGATGAGCGGGTACACGAGGTAGAGCTCGAGCCCGGGGATGGACGAGTCGGTCGGGGTGCCCAGCATGAGCGCCTTGGCCTGCTCGCCGCGGAAGTCGACGGTGACGTACTGGTAGGCGATGCGCCCCCGCTGGACGAGGGACTGCAGTTCGGGCGGCACCTCCGCCTCGGCGGGACTGACCACCTGACCGCGGCCCGTCTGGTCGGGGACGACGAGGATGGGGTCGAACGTCCCGGCGTGGACGGAGTCTCCACCGGACGCGACGCCGCGGTCGCTGATGGCGCTGCGCGCCTGGTCGAGCCGCGACTGCTCGCTGGTGCCCTCGTCGGTCGCGGCGATCTGCGCCTCGACCGTGAGGCGGAGCCGGCCGGCCTGCTCAATGGCGGCGTCGAGTTTGGTCGACAGCAGCTGGGCGGCCATCTGGCTCTGCAGCATGAACGCGATCGTGAGGATCACGCCCATCGACAACGCGAGGGTCGAGGTGACGACCCGCAGCTGCAGGGAGCGTCGCCACATGCGCGCGATCCGCACGCCCAGCGCGGCGGGGTCCAGTGAGGACAGTCGTTCGCGCAGGGTCGGGTTCGCGTCGCCGGCGTCCCGGGTGTCGCGCTCGTCCCCGGTGGACGCCGCCGCGTCGTCGGGACGAGCGGTCGTCACGAGACCGGGCCCGCCTTGTAGCCGACGCCGCGGACGGTGAGGACGACCTCGGGGTTCTCCGGGTCCTTCTCGATCTTCGCGCGCAGGCGCTGGACGTGGACGTTGACCAGACGGGTGTCGGCGGAGTGACGGTAGCCCCACACGTGCTCCAGCAGGACCTCACGGGTGAACACCTGACGGGGCTTGCGGGCCAGTTCCACGAGGAGGTCGAACTCGAGCGGGGTCAGCGGGATCGGCGTGCCGTCACGGGTGACGGTGTGCGCGGGCACGTCGATGGTGACGTCCCCGATGTGCAAGACCTCGCTCGGCTCGTCCTCGCCCCGGCGCAGGCGCGCGCGGATGCGGGCGACGAGCTCCTTGGGCTTGAACGGCTTCATGATGTAGTCGTCCGCACCGGACTCCAGGCCCAGGACCACGTCGACGGTGTCGGTCTTGGCGGTGAGCATGACGATCGGCACCCGGGACTCGGCGCGGATCTCCCGGCACACGTCGATCCCGCTCTTCCCGGGCAGCATGAGATCCAGCAGAACCAGGTCGGGCTGCACCGCGCGGAACGTCTCGATGGCCCGGACTCCGTCGCCGACGATCTCGGTCTCGAACCCCTCGCCCCGCAGGACGATGGTGAGCATCTCTGCCAGCGCGGCGTCGTCGTCGACGACGAGGATCTTGGGGGTCATGGTCACCACTTGTGTCGGCGTGTCGGGTCGGCGTCGTCAGGCGCACGACCGCCGGTACGTACCGTGGGTCGTCTTCCTGCCGCTTCAGAGACTACCCGGCCACCCCGCGCGATCGCGGGTGCGGCGCGGGCTCCGGGGTGGGGTCGACGACGAGGTCGGCCAACTCCGGCACCGCGGGATCGGCCCCGAGGACGCGCCAGGGCGACCGCCACGCGGCCGCCGCGAGTCGGCGGTAGACCTCCCCGGTCGCCGCCTGGAGGTCCGCGTCGCGTTCGTAGCGGTCGCGGGCACGGCCCGGGTCGGCGACCTCGCGGGAACCGGCCCGCTCGGCGGCCACCTCGACGGGGGTGTCGAGCAGCAGCTGCAGATGCGGGGCCGGCAGCCCGAGCCGGTCGAACTCGAGCGCGCCGATCCACTCGACGACTTCGGCCTCGCGGTCCGGGCCGAGCCGTGCGGCGGTGTACGCGGCGTTGGAGGCCACGTACCGGTCGAGCAGCACAACGTCGTGGGCGACGGCGAGTCCGGTGAGCGCGTCGAGCGCGGCGTGTCGGTCCAGAGCGAACAGCAGCGCCATCGCGTGGGGCGAGTCCGCCGCCCCGGCCTGACCGCCGTGCAGGGCGTCGGCGGCCAGGTCGGCGTGGAGGGTGCCGTAGCGCGGGAACGCCAGCCGGCCGACCGAGAGCCCGCGGGCGCCGAGCTCGGCGACGAGGCGGGTCGTCAACGTGTTCTTGCCCGCTCCGTCGAGCCCCTCGACGACCACGAGCCGTGCGCCTCCCGGCCGCGCACCCATCGGCCGTGCACTCATCGGCCGTGCACTCATCGTCGGTGAGCTCAGTAGCGGTAGTGGTCGGGCTTGAAGGGACCCTCGACGTCCACGCCGATGTACTCGGCCTGGTCCTTGGCCAGCCGGGTCAGGGTGCCGCCGAGAGCCTCGACGTGCAGGCGGGCGACCTTCTCGTCGAGGATCTTGGGCAGCTGGTGCACCCCGATCGGGTACTGGTCGGCCTTGGTGAACAGCTCGATCTGCGCGATCACCTGGTCGGAGAAGCTGTTGGACATCACGAACGACGGGTGCCCGGTGGCGTTGCCCAGGTTGAGCAGGCGTCCCTCCGAGAGCACGATGATCGAGCGGCCGTCGTCGTCGAAGACGAACTCGTCGACCTGCGGCTTGATGTTGATGCGGGTGACGCCCTCCGCGGACTCGAGCCCGGCCATGTCGATCTCGTTGTCGAAGTGGCCGATGTTGCCCAGGATGGCCTTGTTCTTCATCCGCTTCATGTGCTCGAAGGTGATGATGTCCTTGTTGCCCGTGGCGGTGATGACGATGTCCGCATCGGCGATGGCCTCGTCCACGGTGACCACGTCGAACCCGTCCATCATCGCCTGCAGCGCGTTGATCGGGTCGATCTCGGTGACCTGCACACGCGCACCCTGACCGGCCAGCGCCTCCGCGCAGCCCTTGCCCACGTCGCCGTAACCGCACACCAGGGCCTTCTTGCCGCCGATCAGGGCATCGGTGCCGCGGTTGATGCCGTCCAGCAGCGAGTGACGGGTGCCGTACTTGTTGTCGAACTTGCTCTTGGTCACCGCGTCGTTGACGTTCATCGCCGGGAACGGCAGCACGCCCTCGGAGTGGAAGTGGTACAGCCGGTGCACGCCGGTGGTGGTCTCCTCCGTCACGCCCTTCACCGACTCCGCGATCGCCGTGTACTTGCCCGGATTCGCGGGAACCGATTCGCGCAGCAGCGCGTGGAAGACCTTCTCCTCCGCCGACCAGGACGCGTCGTCCGAGGGCACGGCGCCGGCCTGCTCGAACTCCTTGCCCTTAATGACGAGCATCGTGGCGTCGCCACCGTCGTCGAGGATCATGTTCGGCTCGGTGCCCGGCCACGTCATGATCTGCTCGGTGCACCACCAGTACTCGGTCAGGGTCTCGCCCTTCCACGCGAACACCGGCACACCCTGCGGTGACTCGGGGGTGCCCTCGGGCCCCACCACCACGGCGGCGGCGGCCTCGTCCTGGGTGGAGAAGATGTTGCACGAGGCCCACCGGACCTCCGCGCCCAGCGCGGTGAGCGTCTCGATCAGCACAGCGGTCTGCACCGTCATGTGGATCGACCCCGCGATCCGGGCGCCGGCCAGGGGCTGCTCGGCCGCGTACTCCTCACGCAACGCCATCAGGCCCGGCATCTCGTGCTCAGCCAGACGGATCTGCTTGCGCCCCGCCTCCGCCAGCGACAGATCCGCCACTTTGAACTCGACACCGTTGACGGACTGAACCTGCAGATCAGCGGACATGTTCTTCGACCAGCTCCTCGTTGACTCTCGAAAGATCTCCGCCCCACACTAGCGGCAGCGCCTCTTCGCGCGTCGGCCCCGTCACCGGTCGCCGACGCGGGTGCGGAACACGGTCGTCCCGTCGAGACCCTGCAGGCACACCCGCGTCGTCGAGGCCGGCACCCACACCGCGCGCCCAGGCCGGAGCACCTCCCCCGCACCGTCCTCGTCGACCTGCGCCTCGCCCGAGGTGCACAGCAGCACCTCCGGCCCGTCGGGTCGCCAGGTCACGAGCCGTCCGGCGGGCAGGTCGATGCGCGACAGCGCGAAATCCGGTTCGGGCGTGGGGTAGTCGACCTCACCGGGGATACCGCGGTCGGCGGGGATCGCGTCGACGGTGGGGTCGGCCAGCGGGCCGAACTCGAGCACCCGCATCAGCTCGGGCACGTCGACGTGCTTGGGGGTCAGTCCGCCACGCAACACGTTGTCGGAATTGGCCATGACCTCCACCCCGACGCCGCGCAGATAGGCGTGCAGCTGCCCGGGTCCCAGGTACACGGCCTCGCCCGGCTGCAGGACCACCCGGTTGAGCAGCAGGACGCCCAGGACGCCGGGGTCCGTCGGATAGCGCTCGGCGAGCTCCGCCACCGTCGTGGCGACCGCGGACCACGGGGCGTCGACCCCGTTCACGGTCAGATAGGACACGGCCCGGGCCACGAGGTCGGACACGACGTCGGCCAGCACGATGTGGGGCATCGTGACGAACGTGGTGAACACCGCGCGCAGGCCCTCGGCGTCGGGCTGCCCGGCGAGCATGTCGCGGTAGGGCCGCAGCGAGTCCACGTCGAACGCGTCGAGCAGGGAGATGGTGCGCTCGACCGGGCGGAATCCCACCAACGCGTGGAACTCGGTCAGGGCGACCAGGATCTCGGGCTTGTGATTGGCGTCGCGGTAGTTGCGGTCAGCGGCGTCGACGGCGATCCCCCGGGCGTCCTCCGCGGCGTAGCCCTCGCGCGCCTTCTCCGGTGACGGGTGCGCCTGTAGGGACAGCGCCTGCTCGGCCGAGAGCAGCTTCACGAGGAACGGCAGTCCCCCGCCGTGCTCGGCCAGGACGCGGGCGCCGAGTTCCTTCTCGGGGTCGTCGGCGATCCGTGCGTCGAGCGCCCGTCCGTCAGCGCACAGGGAGGATCCCGAGTCGTGGGCACCGAACCAGTGCTCGGCCACGGGGTGCGGTGACGGCGAGGCCGTCCCGCACAGTTCGGGGAGGGCGGTCCGGGAGCCCCAGGCGTAGGCCTGGACCACCGGTTCTAGGGCGACCACGGACCTACAGACCTCCGACGAGGAGGTAGGCGGCGGAGAGCTCCGTGCGTGCCATGTGCGCGGCCACCTTTCCGCTCAACGGGGCCGGGGCGTCGCCGACCGTGTCCCGACCGCGGTCGGTGACCCACTCGACGTCCGCGAGCGGGCCCGCGGCCAGCCGGACGATGTCCTCGTCCGCGTTCAACACCATACCGAGGTATCGCACGCGCATGTCCTCGCGTGGCCCGTCAAGTTCCTCATCGTGGAAAAGGTCCGCCAGTGGATCCACCGGCGGGCGCCCCTGCGCACGTTCGGCGCCGGCACGCACGGCGTCCCCGACCGACGAGGCCGCGGTGATCCGGCCCGCGTCGCAGAACGCCGCGACCGCGCGATCGCAACAGGCCGCGGAGACCGCGTCCGCGTGGATCCACACGAGCGGGTCGCGGCCGGCGACCGACGTCGCGAGCAGCTTGGCCGGGTTGACCGGGGTCGCCAGTTCGGGCCCGATCCCCTCGAGCTCGACGTCGACGGCGTCGGCGGCGGCACCCACGTCCAGTCCCCGCGCCCCGAGTGCGGTGAGGACCGCCATGCCGGCCGCGAGGTGACGCAGTACGCCGCGGTGCGGGGGTAGGTACGGCAGCGGCTCGAGCCAGGAGGCGCGCCCCCGGCCCGCCTCGGAGACCAGCCCCTCGCGAGGCACGTCCACGATCACCGCGGCCCCGCGGCCGGCGGCGGCGTCGATCGCCGCCGCCAGGTCGGGATCGCCGGCGTCGTCTCCTGAGACGAGGACGACGTCGAGCGCTCCCACCCAGGCGGGCAGGGTGCCGGCGTGCACCAGCGGCGGGACCGCGGGCCCACCGGCCTCAACGGCGAGAGCCGCCACGACGCCGGCCGCCTGCCGCGCGCGGTCGGACCGGCCGGACACCCACACCACGGCGCGGGGCCGGAAGCCGGTGAGACCGTCGAGGGCCCCGCCCTCGACGGCGGTGGCCACGGCGCGGAGCTGCGCCCCGGCCATCGACGCGTGCAGCAGGGCCCCCGTCGCGTCCGCGGCGCGCAGCGCCTCGGGGTCGTCGAGGTCGACCCGCCCGGCCCCGGTGTCGTTCGACAGGTCAGGCACGGACGATCGCGAGGACCTCGTCGACCACGGCGTCGACGTCCTCCCTGGTCGGCGCCTCGGCGTTGAGGCGCAGCAACGGCTCGGTGTTGGAGGCGCGAAGGTTGAACCACGCGCCGTCGCCGAGGTCGACGGTGACGCCGTCCAGGCGGTCGACCGACGCGGCGCGGTCGGAGAACGCGGCGACGACGGCCTCCATGCGCTCGGTCTGCGCCTCCGCCGAGTCGAGCGTGGAATTGATCTCCCCGGAGGCGGCGTACCGGGTGTACTCGCCCATGAGCTCGGACAGCGTGCCGTCCTGACCGCCGAGTGCTGCCAGCACGTGCATGGCGGCCAGCATGCCCGAGTCGGCGCCCCAGAAGTCGCGGAAGTAGTAGTGCGCGGAGTGCTCGCCGCCGAAGACGGCACCCGTGTCGGCCATCTGCGCCTTGATGAAGCTGTGGCCCACGCGCGTGCGGACGGCGACGCCGCCCTTCTCCTCGACGAGCTCGGGGACGGCCCTGGAGGTGATGAGGTTGTAGATGATCGATGCGCCCGGTTCCTTGGCGAGCTCCCGCTCGGCGACGAGGGCGGTGATGGCCGACGGGGCCACCGGCTCTCCGCGCTCGTCGACCACGAAGCAGCGGTCCGCGTCGCCGTCGAAGGCCAGGCCGATGTCAGCTCCGCTCTCCCGGACGAGGGCCTGCAGGTCGACGAGGTTGGCCGGCTCGAGCGGGTTGGCCTCGTGGTTGGGGAAGTTCCCGTCGAGTTCGAAGTACAGGGGCACGATCTCGAGCGGCAGCCCGCCCAGGACGGCGGGCACCGTGTGACCGCCCATGCCGTTGCCGGCGTCCACCGCGACCTTGAGGCGGCGGATCCCCGTCAGGTCGACCAGCCCGCGCAGGTACTCGCCGTAACCCTCGAGCACGTCGCGCTCGGAGACGGTGCCGGTCTCCCCGTCGTGCGCGGGGACGCCCGCGATGACCTCGTCGGCGATCGTCCGGAGGCCGGACTCCTGGCCCACCGGCTTGGCGCCCGCCCGGCACAGCTTGATGCCGTTGTACTTCGCCGGGTTGTGGCTGGCGGTGAACATGGCGCCGGGGCACTCCAGCAGGCCGGAGGCGAAGTAGAGCTGGTCGGTGGAGGCCAGGCCGATCATCACCACGTCGAGGCCCTGCGCGGTCACCCCGTCGGCGAACGCCGCCGACAGGCCCGGGGACGAGTCGCGCATGTCGTGCCCGATCACCACGGTGCCCGCGCCCTCGGAGCGCATGAGCCGAGCGAAGGACGCACCGACCTCGCGGACGAAGTCCGTGTCGATCTGCTCTCCGACGACGCCACGGACGTCGTAGGCCTTGATGACTGCTCGGACGGACTCGGCGCTGCGTGCCACGTGCTGCTCCAGGGGTGTGAGACGGGGTCGGTCGATGTCTTCCGAGACACTACCCGCGCCGATCACGCGGCGGACCACCCTGCGGGCGGCGGGTCAGCGGGCGGCGGGGCCGGACCCGCCCGCGCCGCCGGAGTGCCGGTCGGACCCGTCTTCCCGGGCAGCGGACACGTCGGGGACCACCCGCAGGTGGGGGCGCCCTGAGCCGGTCGACGGCCCGGGGGCCGGGAGCGGGTCGCTGCCGGCCAGCGCGCGGTCCAGCGCGGGCTCGGGATCGGAGACCCCGAGTCGGCGCAGGCGTTCGGCGTCGACCAGTGCCGCGCCGGTCCGCCGCCCTCCGACGGGGCCGCCGGTGACGGCGTCCAGGAGGGCCGTGAGATCGGAGTCCTCGGCCGAGGTGTCGAGGTCCGGATGACGCACGAGGTCCCAGCCGCGGGGGGCGGTGATGCGCAGTGCGTGCACGGCGCAGAGGTCCCAGGCGTGCGGCTCCTGGACCGCGGGCAGTGGCCCGATGACGGCCGTGGAGTCCGCGTACACGTAGGTGAGAGTGGCGACCGCACGGTTGGGGCATCCCGGGCGGCAGCAACGACGGTTCTCACTCACGAGGCCCCAGCGTAGCCCCGCGCACTGTCCGGGTGGGCCGCGACCCGCCCACACCGGTGCGACCCGGCCGCCACCGACGGGGTTATCCTCGCGCCATGACCCCGACCGCCCCGGTTCCCGGACGGCCGCCCACAGGGACCGCGATCCCGGGCGCCGGCCAGTCCGACGTCGCCGCGGGCAGCCGTATCTCCGTCCGCGATTTCCCCGGCGATCCCGGGCGCCGCGGGCCGCGCGTGGTGACGTCTCGCCGCGCGGACCGCCGCGGTCACGGGCCCCGCGGGCCGATCCTGCCGCCCGAGGTGCCCCGCTGGCGCAGCCGGTCGGCGGAGTTCGACGCCGCCGCCCTCGAGGCGTTCGCGGAGATCGACCAGCACTGGCACGCGCGCCTCGAGCACCTGGACCTCGCCGTGGACATGGTGCCGCGGATGCGCCTGCGCCCCGGGGAGACCTGGCCCGAGGAGGTCGTGGCCGACGGCGACGTCCCGCTCGCCCGGCTCGTGCCCGCGGGCGTGGACCGGTCGGGGCAGCCGACCCGCGCGCGGCTGGTGCTGTTCCGGAAGCCGCTCACCCGGCGTGCGCCGGAGGGCGACGACCTGCGGGATCTCATCTACTCCGTGCTCGTGGAGCTGGTGTCGCAGCACCTGGAGATCTCACCGGACGAGGTCGAGGCGGGCCCGGAGGGGGACTGAACGCCGCGCACCTGCGGAGGGGATGATCGCGCGGCGGCCGGGGATCAGATGACGGCGTCGCGCTTGATGCGTCGCCGCTCGCGCTCGGACAGCCCGCCCCAGATGCCGAACCGCTCGTCGTTGGCCAGCGCGTACTCGAGACACTCCGCCTTGACCTCGCACCCGGTGCAGATCTTCTTGGCCTCGCGGGTCGAGCCGCCCTTCTCGGGGAAGAACGCCTCGGGATCGGTCTGCGCGCACAGAGCCCGGTCCTGCCAGCTCTCCTGGCCGTCCTCGACGAACAGGCCGGGGACACCGAGGTCGACCAGAGCCAGCTCGGGTCCCGCGACGGTGCGTGACTGTCGATCCACGGTCATCCCTTCGTGTTGCGTTGTTCGTCTGCGAAAGATCCGCGATGGAGTGCCCGTCACCGGCGCGATCGCGTAAGGCCTCGATCATCAGGGCGCCGTCGGCCCAGCGCCCTGCCGGTGTCCGTAACGTGGTTTACCGTCACCCACCAGGGAATGACACACCTGTGATTACACACATGCAAGCCGCGAAGGTCAAGCGAAATCGGCGGGACCTACCATTTTCCCCTGCGGCTATGACCGGTGACACGCCGCCTCGGATGTGGCGTGCGACACGCCGCCGCGTGGGGCTTCGCCTCCATCGCTGCGCCGGTCTCTGCCGCCACGCCGCGCCGGACTCCGCAGCCCAGCGGGGTCGCGCCCCCGGCTCCCGGGCCCGTCA
>NZ_BCSL01000018.1:0-71150 GCF_001570845.1 Dietzia papillomatosis NBRC 105045
ACCCATGCTCCTAGTACTGCACTACCTGTACGCGGGCTGAGTAGGTGAACGCACGCTGCCCGCGCCCCGGCAGGCAGACTGGGGACCATGATCGAGGTACGGAATCTCACCAAGCGCTTCGGCGCCTCCACCGCCGTGGACGACCTCAGCTTCGAGGTCCGTCCCGGCGTCGTCACCGGATTCCTCGGCCCGAACGGCGCCGGGAAGTCCACGACGATGCGGATGATGGTCGGTCTCGACACCCCCACGTCTGGGCAGGCACTGATCAACGGCACCCCGTACCGCGAGTTGGATCGCCCCGCCCACAAGGTGGGCTGTCTGCTCGACGCGTCCTGGACCCACGCCAACCGCTCCGCCGGCGCGCACCTGAGGATGGTCGCCGCGGCGGGCGGGGTGGCCCCGGGCCGCGTCGACGAGGTGCTCGGCCTGGTCGGCCTCACCGACGTCGCCGGCCGCAAGGTCGGCGGATACTCGCTCGGCATGCGCCAGCGACTCGGTCTGGCCACCGCCATGCTCGGCGACCCCGAGGTCCTGCTGTTCGACGAGCCCGTCAACGGACTCGACCCCGAGGGGATCCTGTGGATCCGCCGTTTCATGCACGCGCGCGCCGCAGAGGGCCGCACCGTGCTCGTCTCCTCGCACCTGCTGTCGGAGATGGCGCAGACCGCCCAGGACCTCGTCGTGATCGGCCGCGGCAAGCTGCGCGCGCAGACCTCCGTCGAGGAGTTCCTCGACGCCGCCACATCCTCGGTGGTGTTGCGCACCCCGCACGTCGATGAGTTCACCGCCGCCGCGCGCGACGAGGGCATCGAGGCCACGTTCGACGCGGAACAGGGTGTCTTCCTCATCCAGAACCTCCGCGCGCCGCAGGTCGGCGATGTCGCCGCCAGCCTGGGGATCACCGTCCACGAACTGCACGAGAAGCGGGCGTCGCTGGAAGAGGCCTTCATGGCCCTCACCGACCAGGACGTCGAGTACCACGGTCAGGAGTCCACCCGATGAACCAGCTGAAGTCCGAGTGGATCAAGGTCACCACCACCAAGAGTGCCTACTGGCTGTACGCGATCGGCATCGGCCTGGCAGTGGTGCTCGCCGTGGTCATCGGCCAGTTCGAGCAGCCCGCCACAGGGGACCCGATGGCCGGTGCGCCCGGCGGCGGCAGTGACCCGCTGTTCGCGATCCTCGGCGTCAGTGCGTTCACCGTCCTGCTGGCGTGGATCGCCGCGATCGTCGGTGTGACCGGCGAGTACCGCTATCACACGATCAAGGCGACGTTCTTGACGACGCCGTCGCGCTGGCCTGCCATCCTGGCCAAGACCGCCCTGTTCACGGTGCTCTCGATGGTGGTCACAGCCATCGCGGTGATCCTGGCGCTCCTCGTGGCCGGGGCGCTCTCCGGAAACGAGGGCTGGACCCCGTTCTCCGGAGACGGGCTGACCTACCTGTGGCGCTTCCCCGTCTACGCCGCACTGGGGACGATCGCGGTCACGGGCCTGGCGTACATCATGCGCAACGCCGCCGGCACGATCTCCCTGTTCCTCGTGTGGATACTGGCCCTCGAGGGCATGGTCTCGTTGATCCCGCGGGTCGGCGAGGACATCGCCGCCTGGATGCCGTTCGCCAACGGTGACTACTGGACCCAGGGTGAGGCGGCCAAGGGCTACATCACCTGGGGTGAATGGCCGGCGTTCGCGCTCTACGCCGCGGTGTGCATCGTCCTGTGGGCCGTGGGCCTGGTGATGACCCTGCGCCGCGACGCCTGACCCTGCGCCGCGACGCCTGACCTCGGGCCGCGACCTCTGACCCGCGCCGGGGCGCCCGCGGATTCACGCTCGCGATGCGCCGGACTGGGCCGCCCTTCAGGGGTAGGGTCGGAATCGATACTCGGTCGGCCCTAAGGAGTCGAGATGACCGGCGGAACTTCGCTCAAGCTCGTCCACAACACCGATAGAGACCGTTTCGAGCTGTGGGACGGCGAGACCTTCATGGGACTGGTCGGGTACGAGAAGGACGGCGACGTCTACATCCTCCTGCACACCGTGATCGAGGAGCGGTTCGGTCAGCAGGGCATCGCCCGACTGCTGGTGAGCCTGGTCCTCACCCGCCTGCGGCTCGACGGGTTGAAGATCCGCCCGGTGTGCAGCTACGTGCGCCGCTTCCTCGTGCGGTTCCCCGAGTACCAGCTGCTCGTCGCCCCCAACTGACACGCCGCGTCACGCCGCGCGCACCACGGCCGGCTTCGCCACGGCGGGGAGGATGCTCGCCACGACGGGGGAGGATGTCCGACCCGATCCGTAGTGTGGGCGGCGGAAGACCGGCCAGCGAACAGGACACCTCATGACTTACCCGCCGCAGGGCGACAACGCCGACAACGCCGACAACACCGCCTCGTCCGGGTACACGGACTACTCCGCACAATCCGGATACGGCGGCCAGTCCGGTGCGGGGCAGGGCTCGTACGGGACAGGCGGCTACGGCCAGGAGGCGTACGGGCAGCAGGCGTACGGGCAGGGCTCCTACGGGCAGGGTGGCTACGGCTCGCAGACGCCCGCGTACTCCGGTTCGGGCGGCTTCGCCGCGGCTCCCGGTGCCCGCCCCGGGCCGCCGTCGAACGTGGGGTGGGCGGTCGCCTCGATCCTGTTCTTCTGGCCCCTGTCGTTCATCGCGATGACGCGGGCGCTGGAGGTCTACCCGCTCTGGGCCGCCGGGCGGTACGCCGAGGCCGAGGCCGCCAGTGCGACCGCCAAGCGGCTCGGGATGATCTCGCTCGCGATCGTGGCGGTCCTCATCATCCTGTACCTGATCTTCATCTTCGCGATGGTCGGCCTGGCCTCGAGCGGCTACTAACGCTCAGCCCGAGCACGCGCGCCGCCCACCCGGTGCCGGGTCGGCGGCGCGCCCGCACGCCTCAGGACAGGCCCAGGCGCGGTGCCTCGATCGCCGGGCACGCGTCCATGACCACGTCGAGACCGGCCTCCTTGGCCCGCTGCGCGGCGGCCTCGTCGATCACGCCCAGCTGCAGCCAGACGGCCTTCGCGCCCTTGGCGATGGCGTCGTCGACCACGCCCCCGGCGAGCTCGGAGTTGACGAACACGTCCACGACGTCGATCTCGCCGGGGACCGACGCCAGGTCCGGATACCCCTGCTGACCGTGGACCGTCTCGGCCTTCGGATGGACGGGCACGATCTCGTGACCGAGGTCCCGGACGAACGCGGCGATCCGGTACGCGGTGCGCGAGGTGTTCGAGGACAGACCGACGACGGCCCACCGCCCCCTCTGGGACAGCAGACGCTCGATGACGGCCGGATCATTGGAATGGCTCATACCCCGTGCAAGGCCCCGCGGCGCCCAGACATTCCCGCGCGAGCAATCAGTCCCCGACGGCGTCTGCGCGCGGGGCGCTTCCTTCGCAGGCTCAGTCAGTCCCCGACGGCGTCCTTGCCGCGCTGGACGATCCTCGGGTCCGGCTCGAACACCACCTGGTCGTCCTTCTCCGGGTAGTCGAACTGGTTGAGGAAGTAGCGCATCGCGTTGATGCGGGCCCGCTTCTTGTCGTTGGACTTGATGGTCGTCCACGGCGCCCACTCGGTGTCCGTGCGCCGGAACATCTCCTCCTTGGCCTCGGTGTACTCGTCCCACTTGCCCAGCGACTCCAGGTCCATGGGGGAGAGCTTCCACCGGCGCACGGGGTCCAGCTGCCGGATCGCGAACCGGGTCTTCTGCTCCTCGCGGGTCACCGAGAACCACAGCTTGGTGAGCCCGATACCCGACTCGACCAGCATCTTCTCGAACATCGGCGCCTGCTGCATGAACGTGGAGTACTGCTCGTCGGTGCAGAACCCCATGACCCGCTCGACGCCGGCGCGGTTGTACCAGGAGCGGTCGAACAGGACCAGCTCACCGCGGCTGGGCAGGTGGGTGACGTAGCGCTGGAAGTACCACTGGTGCAGCTCGGTCTCGGTGGGCTTGATGAGCGCCACGACGCGGGCCTGACGGACGTTGATGTACTCGGTGAACCGCTTGATCGTCCCGCCCTTGCCCGCGGCGTCACGGCCCTCGAACACGATCACCTGCCGGTGCCCGGACTCGGCCTGCCAGCGCTGGAACTTCAGCAGTTCGATCTGCAGAAGGTACTTCTCGACCTCGTACTGGTTGCGGTCCATCCGCTCGTCGTACGGGTAGTTCTCCCGCCACGTGTCGACCGCACGGCCGGTGATGTCGATGAGGTCGGGGTCCTCGCCGTGATCGTCGCGAACCGTGTAGCCCTCGGCGCGGAGCCGATCGATGTAGTGACGTAGCTGGAACGTGGACATGTGGTCGGTCTCCTGGCGTGAGGTGGTGTCGAGCGTTTCAGATGACCCGGGAGCGGCGGGGTCTAGTGGAGGTCCACCACGACCGGGGCGTGGTCCGAGGCGCCCTTGCCCTTGCGCTCCTCGCGGTCGATGAAGGCGCCGGTGACGCGGGCGGCCAGCGCGGGGGAGTGCAGTTGGAAGTCGATGCGCATGCCCTTGCGCTTGGGGAAGCTGAGCCCCGTGTAGTCCCAGTAGGTGTAGACGCCCGGCCCGGGGGTGTACTCGCGGGTGACCTCGCGGAACCCGGCGCCGTCGAAGGCGGCGAAGGCGAACCGCTCGGGGCCGGAGACGTGGGTCTTGCCCTCGAAGACCTCCATGTCCCACACGTCCTCGTCGAGCGGCGCGACGTTCCAGTCGCCCACGAGCGCGACCTGGGCGTCGGGGTCGGCGACCAGCTCGGCGGCGGCGTGGTCACGCAGTCGGGCCAGCCACTCGAGCTTGTACGTGTAGTGGGGGTCGGAGAGTTCTCGGCCGTTGGGCACGTAGAGGCTGTAGACGCGGACGCCGTCGCACACCGCGGAGATCGCGCGCGCCTCCGGGTCCTGGGACTGCTCGGGGTCCTTGTGGAAGCCGGGCATGCCGTCGAAGCCGAGCCGCACGTCCTCGAGCCCGACGCGGGAGGCCACGGCGACGCCGTTCCACTGGCTCAGGCCGTGGTGGGCGACCTCGTAGCCCAGTTCGCGGAAGTCCTCCTCGGGGAACTGCTCGTCCTTGCACTTGGTCTCCTGCATCGCCAGGACGTCGACGTCGGACCGGTCGAGCCAGGCGAGCACGCGGTCCTTGCGGGCTCGGATCGAGTTCACATTCCAGGTGGCCAGGCGCATGGGTGCGAGTCTATTGCGCGCCGCGCGGCGGCGTCACCGTGGGAGGCGGGGACTGGTCGACGACGACGAGGTGCCGCAGCGAATGGTGCGGTTCGAGTCCGAGCTTGGCCCACAGGCCGCGCCCGGCGGTGTTGTCCGCGAACACGTGCAGGTGACACTCCCGCGCGCCCAGGCCGAGTCCCCAGTCGACGAGCGCGCCGGTGACGACCTCCGCGAGGCCGCGGCGGCGGTGGGCGTCGGCGGTCTGCACGCAGGACACGGCGACGCGCGCCTGCCCGTCGGGCCCGGCGGTGACGGCGCCGCGGGCGATGGCGGCCAGCTCGCCGCCCTCTTCGAGGCGGGCGAACACGACGTGGCCGCCGGGGCCGGGATCGCCGCTGTCCGGACCGTCGGTGAGGATGCCGGCCGTGGCGAGCATCGCGGGCCGCACGCGCTCGGGGTCCAGGTCGGCGGTGGCGTGGTAGAGGGCCAGCCAGTCGTCGTCGGGGCGGTCGGCCAGGGTGACGGCGGGCCGGGTGTCGGCCGGGAAGGCGGCGTCGACCACGGCGAGCAGCGCCTCGCTGTCCGCAGTGCAGAGGAACAGGTCACGGTCGGCGCGGATCCGCGCGGAGTCCACCGGCGCGCCGTCGAGCATCATGCGCTCGACCTTCACGAGCCGCTCGACGTCGACCAACCGCAGCGGCAGGCCGCGGGCGGCGTACCAGTCGCGCACCCCGTCGAGGTCCTCGCAACTGGCCCACGGCAGGACGGGCACGGCCGAGTTCCCGCGATACGACCAGTCGTCGCCGGCCCGACAGAACCAGCCGTCGACCAGCTCGTACTCGGGGCACGGCCACGCCAGCGCACCCGCGTACTCGTGCGCCCGGACGTCGCGGGCCCGCACCGGCCGCGGGGGCAGGACCTTGAGCACGGCGACGTCCGCGTCGGGGATCCGCAGCTCCTCGCCGGACTCCCGGCGGACGATCAGCTCCGGCTCGAGCGCCACCACGTGACCGATGACGTCCGTGTACAGGTGCGAGGCCTCACCGGGAGCCAGATGGCGACGCACGACCACGCGTTCGCCCACCGCCACCCGGCGGCCGGAGTTCCACCGGGACCGACCCGACAGACCCCGGTCCTGCTCAGCCATGGTCGGTGACGACCTCGTCGTCGTCGCCGTCCCAGTCCTCCTCGTCGGCGAACGGATCCGGGTCGGTGGCCGGATCCCAGCTCAGGCCCGGCACGCCCCAGCCCGCGTCGCGGATGTGGCGCTTGGCGGCCTTCTTGTTCCGCCCGATGAGGTGGTCGGTGTAGACGAAGCCGTCCAGGTGGCCGACCTCGTGCTGCAGGCAGCGGGCGAACAGGCCGTAGCCCTCGACCGACACCGGCTCGCCGTGCTCGTCGGTGCCGGTCACGCGCGCCCACCACGCACGCCCGCGCGGGAAGTTGACGCCCGGGACGGACAGGCAGCCCTCGAGGTCGTCCTCGGGGTCCGGCATGGTCTCGGGGATCTCGGACGTCTCCAGGACCGGGTTGATCACGCAGCCGCGCCGGTTGAGCCAGCCGCCGCGCGCCTCGACCTCCTCGCGCGAGACGCCCTCGCCGTCCTCGGTGTCCAGGTCGGGGCAGTCGTAGACGAACACGCGCTTGCGGACGCCGATCTGGTTGGCGGCCAGGCCCACCCCGTTGGCGGCGTCCATGGTGTCGTAGAGGTCCCGGACGAGGTCCGCGATCTCCTCGGGGGACTCGGTGACGGGTTCGGTGGGCGCGTGGAGCGCGGGATCGCCGAGGATGACGATGGGACGGACGGCCATGGTCGCCGATTCTAGTGCGCCGGCGATGGCGGGGTGTCGGAGGCGTGTGGTTCACTACGGGGGAATCACAACGGTGTGATCTGGCCGGACTGCTGGCCGGGTTGCTGGCCTGGGCGTCGGGTGCGGTGCCCGTTGGTACACGAGGAGGTGCGCGCATGGGTCGATCGGCTGCCGCGACGCGTGAGGCAACCACCGGAGGCGACCGGGAGGGCCCGCTGCCCGCCGCCGACCCCGTCCTGTCGGAGCGGGATCAGAAGATGCTCGAGTTCGAGCGGCAGTGGTGGAAGTTCGCCGGCTCGAAGGAGGAGGCGATCCGGCAGCAGTTCGACATGTCGGGCACCCGCTACTTCCAGATCCTCAACGACCTCATCGACCGCCCCGAGGCGCTGGCCGCCGATCCCCTGCTCGTCAAGCGGCTGCGCCGCATGCGTTCGAGCCGCCAGAAGGCACGCGCGGCGCGCAACCTGGGAATGCGCCTCGACTGACCTAGACTCGGGCGCGTGAGCTCCCAGTCCGAGAACCCGCAGTACGCCCCGCAGCCCGGCGACCCCGACCACGGCGATCCCCGGTACGACGACGCACGGTACGGCGACCCCCGGGACGGCGGCCCGTACGACGCCGACGACCCCTACGGCCCGGGCGCTGGCGACCCCGACGAGCCCAGCGGCCCGCCGTACCGCGCCATCGCGATGGTGCTGCTGTCGGCGGTCGTGCTCGCCGTGGGCATCGGGCTGGTGCAGCTGTTCGGGGGCGACGACGACGAGGCGGCCCCCACCGCCGACGAGGGCACCTCCCAGGTCGAGCAGGACGGCTCGACCGGTCAGGGCGCCGACGGCCAGCCCGCGCAGGGTGAGGCCGGCGGGGCTGAGGGTGCACCCGCCCAGGGCGGCGCCCCCGGTGGTCAGGACGGCGCGGTGGGAGCCCCCGGCGAGGCCGGCGGCGAGGCCCAGCCCGGCGATCCCGCCGCCCCGGCCGACCCGCCCGCGGCCGGGCAGCCTCCCGCCCAGCCCGGCGCGCCCGGACCGGACGTGACCAGCGTGCCGGTGCAGATCTTCAACAACAGCACCGTCACCGGCCTGGCAGCCCGCACGGGCGAGGCGCTGCGCGAGAGCGGCTTCGCGGTGGGCGACGTGGCCAACATGCCGTCCAACCGCGGCGTGGTGGCGGAGTCCACCGCCTTCTACGGCACCGGGCCCGGTGAGCAGCAGGCCGCGCAGGCGATCGCCGCCCAGCTGGGGATCACCGCCAAGCCGCGTCCGGCGGATCTGGCGGGGGAGGCTCCCGGGGTGATCGTGATCGTCACCCAGGATCTCGACCGCTGACCCCTGAGGATATGATGAGCCCACGCGTCCGGCCCGTCCGCGGGACGCACGCCCAGTAGCGACTTGCAGCCTCCCGAGATCGAAGGAGCCCCCATGGCCCCGCGTCAGACCGCCCGCCGCATCCTGGTCGCGGCTCCCGCACTCGCCCTCGCGTTCGCCGTGGCCGCGTGCAGCCCCAACCAGGAGCCGGCCGATCCCGACGCGCCGTACACGCTGCCCACGTACTCCGAGGAGTCCGCGCCCCACTCCTCCATCCCGGAGACGCAGGAGACCGACGACCCGGACACGATCGAGGACTTCGAGGCCGGCACCACCGCGACCGGCATCCCCGGTGAGGGTGGCGACGAGGGCGGCGGCCAGGCCACCACTGACGACGGACTCCCGGTGCCGGGCGCCGGGCAGCAGGCCGGCAGCGCGGTCCCGACGCAGCCCGCTCCCTGATCTGAGGTCCGGCCACCGGACCCGCGAGCCCCGCACCCCGAGCAGACGGGTGCGGGGCTCGCGTCGAATCTGGCCCGGTGGCGGGCGCGGCAAGACCCGGCGCTCAAGCCCCGGCTCTGCGGCCCGCGGTGCGGCTCAGAGGGGTCCACGGCCGTCGAGACGGGGGCCGGTGTACTTCTCCAGCACGGGCGCCTCGTGGGTGATGGTCCCGTCCTCCACACTCTCGCGGTAGGCGAGATTGCCCACCCGGTTGGCGATCACGGGTGCGGCGCACACGGCCACGATCGCGGTGAGGACGAGCATGCCGAGGTCGATGTCCGGGAAGATCCGGATTCCCGCGCCGATGAGGACGAGGACCAGGCCGAGCACCTGAGGTTTGGCAGCCGGGTGCATCCGGCTGAGCGTGTCGCGGAACCGCACGAGGCCGATCGCGCTGCACAAGGTCAGTAGCGCGCCGGCGAGAACGAACAGCGCGGCGATGATCTCGATGATGTCGTCGCTCATGAAATGGCCTCCTCGGGGGTGCCGATGTTGTCGCTGACGCGGAACCGGGCCACGGACACCGAACCCAGGAACGCGACCAGTGCCAGCGCGACGAGCGCCGCTGCGGGGGTGGTGTCCTTCGTCCACGCGATGTAGACGGCGATGCCCCCTTGAGCGACGGCGACCATCATGTCGAGGGAGATGAGCCGGTCGAGGGTGTTGGGTCCGCCGACCAGACGGATCATCGTCACGAACAGCGCGGCAGTCAGCGCGATGATCGCCAGGATCCAGAGGACGAGTGCGACGCTCACCAGGGTCCCTCCTCTTCCGTCGTGGGATCGAACGGCTTCTTCTCGTCGCCGTCGGGGCCTGCGGGGTTGTCGGGGCCGGCGGCCCGGTCGGCGTCGGGATCTGCCGGGTCCGTGTCGCCGGCGGGATCCACCGGCTCCGCGGGCGCCACGGTGCTCGCGGCGCTCGGGGCCCTGTCGGCGGGGGCCGAGTAGTGCCCGGGGCTCGGCCTCCAGTCCTCGTCTCGCTCGAAGGCGCGGAGGTAGAGCTTCTCCACGTGTGCGGTCTGGCGGCGGAACTGCTCCACGGCCTCGTCGGTACCGGCGTCCAGGACGTGCACGTAGACGTAGCGGGCCACCGGGTCGACTCGGACCACGATGCCGCCGGGCAGCAGGTTGAGGGTGTTCACCGCCAGGGCGAGGGTGAAGTCTGACTTCAGCCGCATCGGCGCCCGCAGCACCGCGGACCGGGGCGGCGGCTTCGGCCGGATCGAGAGCCATGCGACGACCAACGACGAGCGGATCAGGTAGAAGGCCACGACCAGCACGAGCCACGCGGTGGACAGTGGCCGCAGCAGGCCCTCGACGGGGACGCGGGGGAGGGGCAGGACGACCATCACCAGGATCGCCACGAGCAGTCCGGAGACGACGGTGCCGATGTCGAAGCTGCCCCACAGCAGTACCCAGGCGAAGGTGAGCCACAACGTCATGAAGACGCGGGCGCCGAGCACCCGCAGGTCGGGAGAAGGCTTGCGTCCCATGTCAGCGCACCCCCGTCACGGAGTCGACGTACCGGTCGGGTGAGGTGTCGGTGGGGACCGTGTAGAGGTACTCGGCGCGCTCGCGCAGGGTGGCGGCGGCGCCGTCTGCCACCCGGAGCAGCGGTCCGGCGAAGATCGTCATGAGCAGCGAGACCACGATGAGCGCCCACGTCGGGGCGAGCATGCTCCAGGGCATCTTGCCGACCTCCTCGCGCTCGTCGAACTCGACGTACTCGTCGGAGGGGAGGAGGGACAGCGGCCGGGCCAGCGCGAGGGCACCCTCCGGGGCGTCGGCCCGCGGCCGCCAGAAGGCCTTGGACCACACGCGCGCGACCACGTAGAGCGTCAGCAGGCTGGTGACCATGGCGCCCGCGATGAGCACCCACAGCAGGGCTCCGCCCTTCTCCGCGCCGGCCTGGACGACCGCGAGCTTGCCGATGAACCCGGAGAACGGGGGGATGCCTCCGAGGTTGAGCGCGGGGACGAGGAACGTGACCGCGAGGACGGGACTGGCGACGCCGAGGGATCCGAGCCGACGCAGGGACGACGACCCCGCCTGGCGTTCGATCAGACCGACCACGAGGAAGAGGGTCGTCTGGACGATGATGTGGTGCCCGACGTAGTAGATCGCCGCGCTGAGCCCGGCTTCGCTGGACAGCGCGATGCCGAAGATCATGTAGCCGATGTGACTCACCAGCGTGAACGACAGTATTCGCTTGATGTCGGACTGGGCGATCGCGCCGAGGATGCCCACGACCATCGTGAGAAGACCGGCGACGAGCAGTACCCCGTCCATCCCGCCCCCGGGGAACACGAGGGTGTGGAAGCGGATGATCGCGTACACGCCGACTTTAGTGAGCAGGCCGGCGAACACGGCGGTGACCGGGGCGGGAGCGGTCGGGTAGGAGTCGGGCAGCCAGGTGGAGAGCGGGAAGACCGCGGCCTTGATACCGAACGCCACGAGGAACACTGCGAAGATCGTGTTGCGCAGGCCTTCCGGCACCTCCGCCATCCGCGTGGCCAGCTGAGCCAGGTTGAGCGTGCCGACGGCCGAGTACGTCAGCGCGATCCCCAGCAGGAAGACCATGGACGAGACCATCGACACGACGGTGTACGACACCCCCGCGCGGACGCGTTCCTGGCTGGCCCCGAGCGTGAGCAGGACGTAGGACGCGGCCAGGAGCATCTCGAACCCGACGAACAGGTTGAACAGGTCGCCCGCGATGAAGGCGGCGTTGAGTCCCGCCGCCAGCGCGAGGTAGGTGGGCAGGAAGATCGAGGTGGGCTGGTCGCCGTCGCCGTCGCGGACACCCTGCCCGACGGCATAGATGATGACCGTCAGCAGCACGATGGCGGCCACACACAGCATCAGGGCGCTGAGCCGGTCGGCGACCAGGGTGATGCCGACCGGGGCGTCCCACCCGCCCACCTGCACCGTGTGCATGCCGTGCGAGTCCGTGAGCACCAGCAGGAGCCCGGAGATGACGAGCAGAGCGGACAGGGTCGTGATGGTGATGATGTTCTGGACCCGCGGCCGGCGGGAGACCACCAGGCACAGCGCGGCCGCGAGCAGCGGCAGGAGGACGACGGAGGGGATGAGGTACCCGAAGAGGTCGGGAGAGATCACAGTTCCTCCTCCTTACCGGCCTTCTTGTACCGCCGCTCTCGTCTGTCGACCTCCCGCGCCTCGGCCTCGGCTTTCGCCCTGGCCTCTGCGCGGGCCTCCGCCCGGGCTTCGGCTTCGGCCTCGGCTTCCTCGAGGTCCTCGTCGTCGTAATCCACGTGGTCGCCGAGTTCGGTGGGCTGGCCCGTGGTCTGGTCGTCCGAGGCGTCGCGGTCCGGAGCGGACCAGGCGTCGGTGGGGGAGCGTTGGGCGATCTTGGTGTCCTCGGCGTCGTCCGCGACCTCGTCCACAGTGGTGAACTGATAGGAGCGGTAGGCCAGGGCCAGGATGAACGCACCCACGCCGGCGGTGATGACGATCGCGGTGAGGATCATCGCCTGGGACAACGGATCCGAGTCGACGGTGTTGTCGCCCCATGACCGGCCGCGGATGGGCGGGTTCCCCGGGGCTCCACCGGCCGCGAGGATGAGCAGGTTGACGCCGTTGGACAGGATCATGATGCCGAGCAGGATCTTGATGATCGCGCGCTCGAGAAGCAGGTAGACACCGGTGGCGCTGAGGACACCGGCCATGAGTAGGAGTGCGAAGTCGGCGGTCATGGCATCCCCTGGGGTGTGGTGCCCTGGTTCTCGGCGGCCTCGAGACGCGCGGCGCGGCGCGCGGCCAGGTCGGACCGTGGAGCTTCGCTGTCGACGCCGGGGACGCGGCGCAGGGCGGCGGTGGAGGGCGAGTCGGTGGCGTCGACGTAGACGGCCCTGAGCTCCTCGAGGTCCTCGGCGTCGAGGTCGAGCCGCGCTCCCAGGCTGCGGAGGATGTCGAGGACCAGGCCGACGACGATGAGGTACACGCCCGCGTCGAAGAACAGCGCGGTGACGAGCTTGACCTCACCGAACACGGGCAGCGTCCACTCGAAGGTGGCGCTGGACAGCGGCGGCGCACCGAGGGCCATCGAGGCGGCGGCGGTACCGGCGGCCAGCAGGAGGCCGGCGCCGAGGATCCGTCCGGCATCGATCGGGACGGCCTCGCCGAGTTCGTAACGGCCACCCGCGAGGTAGCGCAGAACGAGCGCGAGACCCGCGACCAGCCCCCCGGCGAAACCGCCGCCGGGGTTGTTGTGGCCGGCGAAGAAGAAGAACAGGCTCAGGATCATCATCGTGGGGAAGATGAGACGGGTGGTGACCTCGAGGACGAGCGAGCGGGCGCGGGGGTCGCGCACGGTCGCGCCGACCAGCCACCGGCCGGGCGAAGCCCCCGGTGCCTCGATGACGATCCGGGCCGCCTCCATCCCGCGCCGTCCGGAGCGGGTCTTGTCGGCGTCGGCGATGCGTGGCCCGGAGCCGTAGCGACGATTGCGGAAGACGAGGCTGGCCACACCGGTCGCGGCGACCAGCAGCACGGTGATCTCGCCGAGGGTGTCCCAGGCGCGGATGTCGACGAGGGTGACGTTGACGGCGTTGGCGCCGTTGCCGATCCGGTAGGCGATGTCCGGGAAGACCGTGGACACGGCCGGGTCCCGGCGGGCGTTGATGGCGTACGCGCCGACGATGACGACGAGGAGTCCCACGCCGATGCCGAGCCAGGCGCGCAGGCGGCGGAAGCCGTCGGACAGGGGCACCTCGGCGGGCATCGTGCGCAGGACCAGCACGAACGTGACCATCATCAGCGTCTCGACCAGCACCTGGGTGAGCGCGAGGTCGGGAGCACCGTGGAAGGCGAAGATCACGGCGACGCCGTAGCCGGTCACGGACATGCTGACGACCGCGGCGAGGCGGTTGCGCAGGACGGTGGCGGCCACCGCGGCGACGGTCATGGGGATCATGACGAACAGCACGACCGGATTAGCGGACAGTTCCATCCGCAGGCCCTCGCGGGTGCCGACCAGCAGGGACACGAAGGGGAACACCACGAGCGTGAACAGGATGATGCCCAGGGTCAGCGGGAGGGAGCCGCGCTGGATGCTGGCGGTCAGGCGCAGCGACAAGATGTCGAAGAAGCGCAGGACGGCGTCGTAGATGCGGTCCGCGTTACCCAGGGCGGGCGACTCGAACTGCATCCGCTCCACGGTCCGCTGCGCGACGTAGAGCATGGTGCCGAGGACGTATACGACCGCGGTGAGCGCGAGCGGGACACCGAACCCGTGCCACAGCCCGAGGTGGTAGGCCTCCTCGCCCGCCCACGGGCTGCCCGGCGGGAACGCGACGTCGACGAACCGGGTGAGCAGTGCCTCGACGGGCGCCGACCACACACCGAGCACGAGGCCGGCGACGGAGAGGAGCGCGGGCACGGAGAGGAAGAGCGGGGTGACCGGCTTCGACTCGGCGACCGCGGGGCTGATCCCGTCCGGGAAGAACGGCTTGGAGCGGAACGCGCCCATGACGAGGCGGGCGGTGTAGGAGAAGGTGAGGACCGAGCCGACGACCAGCCCGGCGGTGACGACGAGCGCCGGCATGCCGTGGAGCCGCTCCTCGGTCAGCGTGGTGGCGAACGCGGATTCCTTACCGACGAATCCGAGGAAGGGCGGCAGACCGGCCATCGACGCGGCGGCGAGGGTGAAGAAGACGGCGAGAGCGGGACTCTTGCGGCCCAGACCGGACAGTTCGCGGATCTCCCGGGTGCCGGTGGTCTTGTCGATGACGCCGACGGCCATGAACAGCGCGGACTTGAACAGCGAGTGCGCCAGCAGCATCGTGAGTCCGGCGAGCATCGTGTCGCGCGATCCGATGCCGACCAGGACCAGCAGGAACCCCAGCTGGGACACGGTTCCGAAGGCGAGCACCAGCTTGAGGTCGGTTTCCCGCAGGGCGCGCCAGCCGGCCATGAGCAGGGACACCAGGCCGAGAACGATGAGCGGCAGCTGCCACGTCGACGATCCGGACAGGCCCGGGCTGAAGGCGGCGACGAGGAAGACCCCGGCCTTGACCATCGCCGCGGAGTGCAGGTAGGCGCTCACCGGCGTGGGTGCGGACATGGCTCCGGGGAGCCAGAAATGCAGGGGGGCGATGGCGGATTTACTCGTCGCGCCGACGATCACCAGGCCGAGGGCCCAGTGGACGAGAGAGCCGGACGGCGGAGAGGCGACGATCTCGCTGAGCAGGTAGGTCCCGGCCTCCTGGGCCAGGATGATCATGCCGACCAGCATCGCCAGGCCGCCGAGTGTGGTGACGAGCAGGGCTTGTGTGGCGGCGCGGCGGGATGTCGCCCGCTCCGCGTAGTGGCCGACGAGCAGGAAGCTCAGGACGGAGGTGATCTCCCAGAAGGTGTAGAGCAGCACCATGTTGTCGGCCACGACCAGGCCGAACATGACTCCGGCGAACGCGACCATCTCGGCCGCGAACAGGTGCAGGCGGGGCTCGGTGTCGTCGAAGTACCAGGTGCAGTAGAACAGGACGAGCGCGCCGACGCCCAGTGCGATGAGGGACATCAGTGCGGACAGCGCGTCCATCCGCAGGTCCAGCGTCAGGTGGATGCCGGGCGCCCACTGGAGGGTCTCCGTGGGCACACGGTCGAGATTGGCGGCCACCCATACCGCGCCGCCGGCGGGGACGAGCGCCAGCAGCGGGAAAGCGCGGCGTCCGAGCCTCAGCACCAGTGGGAGCGCGATCAGGGCGGCCACGGCATGGGCCGCGAGGATCACGATCACCGGCGGCTCCTTCCCTTGCGTCGATCGGACGACGACATGCGGATGGACCCGCCGGGAGGGGGCGGGCGACCGGTGTCGACCGGGGCGTGGTTACTGCGCCTACTTTACAGAACAGCGTTTCGAGCCGCTTTCACCGCAGGTGAAGACGGGTCGCTGCGCTGAGCAGCGCGGAGATGGACGCCTCCGCCGCGGTCTGGCCGAAGCCGAGTGCCCACGTCTCGCGCCTGCCACTCGTCGCTCGCAGGATGGTGCACCACGACGACGTCGCCTCGTCGAACCCGCGCCCCTCGTACTGGTGGAACCGCTCGATCTCGGCGGGCGCGCCGACCCGGCTCAGCATCTCCGACATCGCCGTGAGGTCGCCACAGGACTCGGTGGTGAGACGGTGAGCGCGGAAGTCTCCGGGCGCGTCGTCGGCGGTGCGGGTGGCCAGGATCGCCTCGTAGGCGGTGATCCCACGACCGAGCGGGCGCCGCGAGAAATCGGCCAGGTGGAAGTGGTCGGACGAGGGGGCGTAGGTGTCGACGAGGGCCCGCCAGTCCATCCCGGCCGCCTCCTCGGCGAATCCGCGGGGCATGCGCCGCCCGAAGCGTTCGGCGAAGGGGCAGGGAGTGGCGGTGGCACCGCGGGAGTCGGTGTCGCGGGCGATGCTGCCGTGGGGGGTGCGGCCGTTGATGCCGGTGGGGAGGTGGTGCGTGGCGGCGTTCATGGTGTTCTCGCTTCTCGACGTCGGTGACGATGACCGACGGAGAAAGAGCAACCACGCAACGGGGGTGCCGGTCTGTCAGGCCCCGTTACGTCCGGTTACTACGAGAATCTTCCGCATGATCCCCACCATAGGCTGCCGTCCGCGGACCCGGCAAGCCCGTGTGGTCGACGCCTCGAGCTCCCGGGCCGGCTCAGTCGGCGCGTCGCTCCGCGTAGAGCCGCAGGTTCTCGACCTGGTCGGGGTCGAGCGACGGCCGCACGGCGAGGCGCGCGCGGGCCACGTCGTCGGCGGTGACCTCGGCCGCGTCGATGTCCCGGCGCATCGCGGTCAACGCCGATTCACGCAGCAGGGCCGCGCAGTCGGCGGCGGAGTAGCCGTCGAGGTCGGCGGCGAGCTCGTCCAGGTCGACGTCGTCGGCCAGCGGGACGTCACGGCCGGCGGCGCGCAGGATGTCGGCGCGGGCCTCCGCGTCCGGCGGCGGGACGAACACCAGTCGCTCGAGCCGCCCGGGGCGGAGCAACGCGGGATCGATGAGCTCGGGCCGGTTGGTGGCGCCGAGGATGACCACGTCGCCCAGCGGCTCGGCGCCGTCGAGCTCGGTGAGCAGCGCGGCAACGACGCGGTCGCCCACCCCGGAGTCGCCGGTCTGGCCGCGACGTGGGGCGAGGGCGTCGATCTCGTCGAGGAACACCAGGGACGGCGCCGAGTCGCGGGCCTTGCGGAACAGGTCGCGGACAGCCTTCTCCGACGACCCGACCCACTTGTCCATGAGCTCGGCGCCCTTGACCATGTGCACGGTCAGTCGCCCACTCGCCGCGAGTGCACGGACCACGAACGTCTTGCCGCAGCCGGGCGGGCCGTACAGCAGGACACCCCGCGGTGGCTGCACGCCCAGGCGCTCGAAGGACTCGCGGTGCTGCAGCGGCCACAGCACCGTCTCGGTGAGCGCCTGGCGCACCTCCTCCATGTCACCGACGTCGTCGAGCGTGATCGAGCCCAGGCTCAGCTCCTCCGTCCCCGAGCGGGAGAGCGGTCGGATCACGCTGATGGCGCCGAGGAGGTCCTCCTGCTCGAGGCGGGCGCCGGAGAGGGCGTCGTCCGCGGCTCCCGTGCCGTCGGTGCCGCCGTCGGTGCCGCCGTCGGTGCCGCCGGTGGCGCGGGCGGCTGCGCGCAGTGCCGCCTCGCGGGTCAGCGCCCGCATGTCGCCCGCCACGTAGCCGGGCGTGCGATCGGCGACGGCGGACAGGTCGAGGTCCGCGGCGGGCACGTCCCGCAGCATGACGGCCAGCAGGGCGGCGCGGTCGGCGGCGTCGGGCAGCGGTAGGTCCAGGACGCGGTCGCACACGTCGGGATCGCGCAGTCGGGGGTCGGCGTCCTCCGGCCGGACGCACGTCGCGACCAGCGCCGCACCCGGGGCCGCGACCACCGACCTCAACCGGTCCAGGACCAGGGTGGAGACCGGCTCGGACTCGGCCGGCAGCAGCGCGTCGACGTCGGTCACCAACAGGATCCCGCCGTGTTCACGCGTGCGCTCGGCGGCCGCCCGCACCGCCTCCAACCGTGACGCCGGGTCGAGGGAGCCGACCGACGGCCCGTCGATCACCTCGAGACGCCGGTCGCCCGCGACCGACCGCACGAGCGTCGCCTTGCCGACCCCCGGCGGCCCCGCCACCAGCACCCCGAGGTGCGGCGACGCGCCCAGCGTCCGCAGCAGTTCCGACCGGTCCAGCGCGAGCGAGAGCCACTGCTCCAGCACCTCGGCCTGGTCACCCACGCCCACGAGATCCTCGCGCGCGACGGCCGAGATCGCCGAACCGTCGGCCCCATCCGCGCTCCCGGCGCCCGCGGTCCGCCCGGCGGCCGCGGTGCCGGACGACCCCGACGCGTGGACGCCGCCTGCGGCGGGACCGGCGGGGAAGAGGGAACTCGTCGTCGTCACCGCCGCCGTCGTTCCGGCCGCCGCTGCTGTGCGCGGCGCGGTCGCCGTCGCCGCGCCCGTCACCACCGCGGTGGTGGGCTGCACGGACACGATGCCGTCGGGAACGGTCGCGGTCACGGTGAGCAGCTCCGTGCTCCACTGCGCGCCCATCGTGTTGCGTAGGGTGCGGGTGGTGTCCCCGGTGGGGAACTGTGGCCCGAGGTCGCGGGGCAGCAGCGTCACCGAATCGCCGACGCGCACCACCTTGCCCAGCAGCGCCGACCGCAGCACCCGCTCGGCGACCCCCCGCCCCGCCGGCGGGAGCCCCTGCACCTCGATCGACTGCGCACCCGTGACCTGCGCGGCCCGCACGGTGACGCGTGCGTCCTCGCCGAGACCACAGTTGGCGGCCACGACTTCGTCCACCACGAGGATCCCGCTCGGCGAACCCGGCTTCGCGGCGGCCACCACCGCCCCCGTGGTCCGGGCGCCGACGATCTCGATCGCGTCCCACTCCCGCATCCCCAGCGCGAGGATCACCTCGGGGTGCGCGCGTACGATGCCCCGGCGGGAGTCGGCCGCGGAGGCGGACAGTCGCAGGGTCAGGTCCAGATCCGGGCGCGCGTTCACGCCGCCGAGCCTATCGGCGCGCCGTCACGGCCCGGCGGTCAGAGGCCGACGCTGTGCTTGATGGCGTTCCACGCGACGGGGATCTGGCGCGAGTAGTAGGACCAGTTGTGCATGCCCGTCGGGAGGTGGTCGATGCGCGCCGGGATCCCCAGCTGCCGCAGGCGGCGGTCGGCGTCCCACGTGCACCGGTCGGTGGCCTGTTCGAGCGCCATGCCGGCGACGAAGTTGGCCGCGTCGTTGTTGTACGCCTCCCAGTCACCGGGGTTGGCCACGCCGGTGCTGGACGAGAGGTAGATGGCCTTGCCGCGCAGGTTCTCGGCGTTCAGGAGGGCGTCGTGGGCGGCCCACTGCTCGTTGCCGGGCTCGCCCCACATGTTGGTGAGCGTCGCGCCGCGGCTCTCGACCGTGTAGCGGGTGAGGATCTGCCCGAGCGCGTCGGTGGAGTAGCAGCCGGAGACGCCGAACACGCCGTTGTACAGGCCGGGGTGCCGGGTCGCGATGGTCACGGCCGCGCCGGCGCCCATCGAGATGCCGCCGATCGCGCGGTTGGTGTTGGCGCTGAGGCGGGGTTCGGCGATCCGCGGGAGGTCGCGGGTGATGAACGTCTCCCACTTGCTGATGCCCAGCACGGGGTCGGGCGCGTTCCAGTCGGACCACATGGAGCCCTGGCCGCCCGTGGGGATGATGAGGTTGACGTTCTGATCGGCGAACTGCTCGGCCGCGCCCCACTGCATGAAGCCGCTGGGCAGCTCGGAGCCCACGCCGTCGAGGAGGTAGAGGAAGGGCGCGCCGGCGCCGCCGCCCGGTGCTCGGTAGACCTCGACGGTGATGCCGCGCTGCATGTCCGCGGAGTCGATGAGCCAGCGCTCGTAACGGCCGTTCTTCTCCAGGACCTCGACGAACTTCGTCTCGCGGATGTTCGGGTTGGGCTGCGGCGACGGCGGCGGCGGGCCGGCGAACATGTTGGGCGAGAAGCCGAGCCGGTGGGCGATGTTCATCATCGACGAGCCCGAAGAGCCGGGGAGGTTGCCGAAGTAGAGGAGTTGGCTCAGGCTCTCGGGCGAGATGGTGCCGAGGGCGTCGTTGGCGACCTGCTCGGGGCTGATCGAGCCGGGCAGGCCCTGGGCCTGCGCCGATGCCGGGAGGAGGCCGACGCTCAGGGCCGCGGCGGCGGCGGTGGCGAGCAGGGCGCGGCCCGCTCGGCGGGCGGCGGAGGCCCGCCGGGTGCTCGGCACGGCGGCGACGGGTGCGGGGACGGTCATGGCGGCTCCTTGCTCCGGGCAGCCGGGACTGGACAGCCGCCACTGCCCCACTATCGCACTGTTCCGTCACACTGTTACCGGGAGCGCGTGGTGGCTCGGTGCCCCGCCCCCGGTCAGCGGTAGCGCTGGAGGAACGCCGCTTCGGCGAGCGCGATGCGGTCGATCTCCCGGGGGTCGACGCTCTCGTCGGGGGAGTGGATGGCGGCCGCCGGGTCCTCGACGCCGAACAGGGCGATGCTCGCGTCCGGGTGCGCGCGCTGCAGCGCCGTGCACAGCGGGATCGACCCGCCCGAGCCGACCTCCGCGACCTCCTCGGCGCCGTAGGCCTGCGCGAGGCACTGCGAGAGCAGATCGTGCACCGGGTCGGAACCGCCGGCGGGCACGGAGCGGAACGGGTGGCCGACGGCCTCGGGCTCGACCGTCACCCGGGCGTTCCAGGGGCGCCGGCGCTCGATGTGCGCGGTGAGCAGCCCCTGCGCCTCGACCGGGTCCATCCCCGGTGGGACGCGGAGGTTGATCAGGGCACGGGCGTGGGGCTGCACGGCCGCGATCGAGCCCTCGACCGGCGGGCAGTCGATGCCCAGCACCGTCACCGCGGGGCGGGCCCACACGAGGTCGGCCACCGGCGCGGCCGTGGAGACATCGACGCCGTCGAGGACGCCGGCATCGGCGCGGAACGTCTCCTCGGGGTAGGCCTGTCCGTCCCACCGCCCCGAGAAGTCGAGTCCGTCGACGGTGGTCGCCCCGGTCTGCGGGTCGCGCATGGAAGCGAGAATCGAGAGCAGTGCGGCCAGCGCGTCGGGCGCCGCGCCGCCGAACTGGCCGGAGTGGACCCCGGCCTCGAGGGTGTCGACGGCGACGACGACGTTCGCGATCCCCCGGAGGCTGGTCGTCAGCGTGGGGGTGCCCACCGAGACGTTCCCGGAATCGGCGATGAGTATGGCGTCCGCCGCCACCAGGTCCGGCCGATCGGCCACGAGATCGTCCAACCCTCCGCCACCGGTCTCCTCGGAACCCTCCACGACGATCCGGATCCCCAGGCCGTCCAGCGGGTCCGCCCCGGGCGAGCCGCCCTCGTCGTCGTCCTCTCCGGGTGCTCCCACGGCGGCGAGGGCGCGCAGGGCGGTGAGGTGGACGACCAGGTTGCCCTTACAGTCGGCCGCGCCGCGGCCGTACCACCGGCCGTCACGCTCGGTCAGCTCCCACGGCGAGGACGTCCAGGCCCCCTCATCGCCCGCCGGCTGCACGTCGTAATGGCTGTACAGCAGCACCGTGGGCCGACCCGGCGCGGCCGGGCGGTGGGCGAACACCGCCCGCGACCCGTCGGATGTCTCGACCACCTCCACTGCCTCCGGTCCCAGGCCGGGCACCGGCAGTTCGGTGAGCAGATCGCGGACCATCTCGCACGCCCGCTCGCAGGCCTCCGGCTCGGCCCCGTGCACCGACGGTACGGAGACGAGCGCGGCCAGGTCCGAGCGGGCGCGTTCGAGTTGCGCACCCACCGCGGCGGCCAGCGGCGCGAGCTCGGCGTGGGGGTCGGCGAACGCGGAGGAGTCGGTCATGGGCAACAGGATAGAGGCCGGGTACGACACGGCCGCGCAAGATGAACAGCAAGTGAACGCAGAATGAAGTATGTTGGGACCATGAGCAGCTTTGTGATCGTCGTCACCCCGGCGGAAGAGGGGTTCCGCGAGCTCGCGCACGTCGACGAGCTCCCCCAGCGACTCCGCGCCGACCTCGAGGCCCTGCGCGACGAGGTCGCCGAGCGCTTCCCCGGGGCGGAGGCCATCGGCGAGACCGGCGCGCTGTGCGCACGGCCCGAGATCGAGGGCGTCGGCGTCGTCATCCGTCCCGAGGTCATCACCCGCCCACTCGTGGTCAACGCGGTCATGCGGCTGGCCGCGCCCCGCCAGCTCCGCGTCACCGCACCCGAGCTCGGGCTCGCCGCGGATCCGCGCGAGCGCATCGACATCGACGTGCACCGGCGCCCCACCATGGTCGGGGCGGGGATCGCCGACCACTCCGTGCGCGGCCGGCCGCGGGGCACGCTGCCGTGGGTCACCCGCGAGCTTCTCGGTCAGCTCGTGGACCATCTCGAGATCGACGGTGACCGGCTGGAGCTGGAGGTCGACGACGAGCGGTGGTTTCGCTACGAGCGTTCCGGCGGCGCGCTGGTCGTCGAGGCCGTCGACGGCCCGGACGTCCCTGTCCGACGCGTCATGGTCCCCGTGGACGTGGCGGCCTCCGCGGCCGACGCCGGCTGGGCGTGGGCGCGGTGCGGCGCGGACTGGGCCCGGTTCCTCGAGGCGGGCACCGGCTCCGGGGAGGCGCCGGCGGACGTCGATCCCGCCGCTGCGCGCATGACCGAACCGAGCAGCCCCGCGTCGGCGGCCTGAGTCCTCACCGGTCCCGCGCGTCTACACCGAGTTGTCGTAGCGCAGTGAGGCCACAACGGTATCGATCGTCTCCGTCGGCTGAACCCCGGGCTCCCGCTCGTCGGACATGAGGACGAAGACGGTGGACGCCGGCGCGCCGTCCGGGGTGCGGGTGGAGACCGCGATCGTGTCGAAGCGGATGACCGGCGGCGTGCACGCGTTGCGCGGCGGGCGCACCTCACCGCGCAGTGACACATACCAGGCGGGCACCCCGGAGATCCCGATACGGCGCGCCTCGGGAACCGGGACGTCCGCTCCCGCCTCGGTGAAGCGCCGGTCGATGGAATCTGCCATCGCCCGCGACGCCGACTCGGCCTGATCGCGCGCCTCGCCCGGCAGCGTCGTCGCGCTGATGCCGACCAGCGTCCGGAAGCTCAGACCCCCGAGCGCGCAGTAGTCCCTGTCCGCGATGGCGTTTGCGGTGGTCACGTAGCCCGAGCCCCAGTCCGCCCCCGGGTCGTGGCCGTCCTCGTCGACACCGAACGGGTCACCGACCTCCCAGTCCGGCGGAACCGAGTACACGAGGCCGGTGGGGCTGCGCACGTCCTGCCAGTCCGCCGGCGGTGGCGCGGCGGCCAGAGTGGGCCCGGGCTCCTCCCGGGTGGGCTCGTACGGCTCGTCCTCGCCGCCGGGCCACAGTGTGCACCCCGTGAGCGTCGCGACGAGCGCGCCGGCGAGCAGCGCCGCGGCGGGGCGGGGCATTCCGCTCTCAGCCCCGCTCGGCGAGAGCCTTGATGCGCTGGAGCGAGGTGGACACGCCGCGGTCCATCTCGGCGGTGAACGACTTCTGTCCGCCGAAGAGCTTGTCGGTGAGGAACCGGGAGATGAAGGTGAGCCCGTCCGGCACCTCGCGGCGCTCGGTCAGTCGCGTGCCACCGGACGGCGTGGGCTCGAGCTCGAACACCCACACGGTCGTGTTCTCGTTGATCCGGTTGGCGAACCGGCGACCGGGCTCGAACTCCACCACCCGGCTCGTTGTGGGCCATACGATAGGGCCGCGCTTGTTGAGGTTGATCGCCCACGTGCCCTTGGTGGTGCGGCCGCCGGGTGAGAAGATCCTCCACGCCTGGCTGCTCCACTCCGTGGCGTTGCGGACCTCGGAGACGACCTCCCAGACCCTGGCCGGAGCGGCGTCGATCTCGATGGAGCTCTCGATGGCGCCGATGGCGGCGGGTTCGGTGGGCATTCGGCGGGCCTTTCGACACGGGCGGGTGGGACGGCGTCTCGATGGTAGGGCAGGGCTCGGGTCGGTGAGGGACGTTCGTGTGAGGCGTTCGCCGGACGCGGACCCGTCGATCCTTTGCACTCGTCGGGGGCGAGTGCTAGAAAAGCGATTGGCACTCGGTTACCCTGAGTGCCAGCAAGATCTGAAACTGAGGTCGCAAGGTGAGGGGCGGATCCGACACGGTCCGCACCGTCCGTCGCGGGCACCGACGCTGACCACACGCGTGTCACCCCATACCCGGAGGATGATTCACCCCATGGCAAAGATGATCGCGTTCGACGAAGAGGCCCGGCGCGGCCTGGAGAGCGGGCTCAATCAGCTCGCCGACGCCGTCAAGGTCACCCTCGGCCCCAAGGGTCGCAACGTCGTGCTGGAGAAGAAGTGGGGCGCCCCCACCATCACCAACGACGGTGTCTCCATCGCCAAGGAGATCGAGCTCGAGGACCCGTACGAGAAGATCGGGGCCGAGCTGGTCAAGGAGGTCGCCAAGAAGACCGACGACGTCGCCGGCGACGGAACCACCACCGCCACCGTCCTCGCCCAGGCGCTCGTGCGCGAGGGCCTGCGCAACGTCGCCGCCGGTGCCAACCCCATGGGCATCAAGCGCGGCATCGAGAAGGCCGTCGAGGCCGTCACCAAGCACCTCATCGACTCCGCCAAGGAGATCGAGACCAAGGAGCAGATCGCCGCGACCGCCGGCATCTCCGCCGCCGACCCGGCCATCGGTGAGCTCATCGCCCAGGCCATGGACAAGGTCGGCAAGGAGGGCGTGATCACGGTCGAGGAGTCCCAGACCTTCGGCCTGGACCTCGAGCTCACCGAGGGCATGCGCTTCGACAAGGGCTACATCTCGCAGTACTTCATGACGGACCCGGAGCGCCAGGAGGCGGTCATGGAGGATCCGTACATCCTCCTCGTCTCGGGCAAGGTCTCCACCGTCAAGGACCTGCTCCCGCTGCTGGAGAAGGTCATCGGCGAGAACAAGTCGCTGCTGATCATCGCCGAGGACGTCGAGGGCGAGGCCCTGTCGACCCTGGTCGTCAACAAGATCCGCGGCACCTTCAAGTCCGTCGCCGTCAAAGCCCCGGGCTTCGGCGACCGCCGCAAGGCCATGCTGCAGGACATCGCCATCCTCACCGGTGGCCAGGTCATCTCCGAGGAGGTCGGCCTCTCGCTCGAGACCGCCGACATCTCCATGCTCGGTAAGGCCCGCAAGGTCGTCGTGACCAAGGACGAGACCACCATCGTCGAGGGCGCCGGCGACCAGGGCCAGATCGAGGGCCGGGTCAACCAGATCCGTGCCGAGATCGAGAACTCCGACTCGGACTACGACCGCGAGAAGCTCCAGGAGCGCCTCGCGAAGCTCGCCGGCGGCGTGGCCGTCATCAAGGCGGGCGCGGCCACCGAGGTCGAGCTCAAGGAGCGCAAGCACCGCATCGAGGACGCCGTGCGTAACGCCAAGGCGGCCGTCGAGGAGGGCATCGTCGCCGGCGGTGGCGTCGCCCTGGTGAAGTCCGAGGCCGCGATCGAGGGCCTGTCCCTCGAGGGCGAGGAGGCCACCGGCGCGAACATCGTCAAGTTCGCCCTGAGCGCCCCGCTCAAGCAGATCGCCCTCAACGCCGGCCTCGAGCCGGGCGTCGTGGCCGAGAAGGTCCGCAACCTCCCCGGTTCCGAGGGCCTCAACGCGGCCACCGGCGAATACCAGGACCTCCTGGCGGCCGGCGTCAACGACCCGGTCAAGGTGACCCGCTCGGCGCTGCAGAACGCCGCGTCGATCGCCGCGCTGTTCCTCACCACCGAGGCCGTCGTGGCCGACAAGCCCGAGCCCGCCGCCCCGGCGATGCCGGGTGGCGACGAGATGGGCGGCATGGGCTTCTGATCTAAAAGCCCATGCGCGACTGACGCGCCCACACGCGCGCAGAGCAGGGTCCGTGGCCCGCACCGGTACACCGGTGCGGGCCACGGCCTATTTCGGGTGTCGGTCCCACTTTCGGGCGTCGGTCCACTCCGGCGGGCCGTAACACCACCGACACGTTCAGAGTGCTGCGTAAAAGGTCCGTGACCTGCGGTAAAGAGACTGTTTCAGCTATGGCGGCGGGTTCGACCGTTTCTTAGTGTCCTCTTCAGACGCCTCAGAAGGCGTCGTGAGTCACTGAGAAGGAGAACTCCATGCCCAACTTCGGCCAGCTGTCCGACCTCTTCGGGGGAATCACCGACGTTCTCGGCGCCCTTGTCTTCTTCACCGGCTCCCTCGGCGGCGAGGGCGGGGTGAACGACGTCATCGGCGCGATCACGAGCATCAGCGCCGAGTAGCCAGACCCCGACACGTCACCGCGCAGTCACAGATACAAGGAGCAGACAATGACCTTTCCCGAGTTCGGATCCCTCGCCGGCGTCAGCGGAGTCCTGGGCTTCCTCAACGACTTCCTCGGGGCCTTCGGAGACCTGTTCTCCGGCCTCGACTACTTCACCGGAGGCGACTTTCAGGAGGCCCTCGCGGGCGGATTCCTCCAGTGACTCCCTGAGCTCCGTCGAGGGTGGCGACTCTCCCCGACGGCCAGATGCGGCCCGCGCGATTCTCCCTCGCGCGGGCCGCTCCGCTGTCGGTGGGGAGAGGGTGTTCGATCAGCGGGAGGTCGGAGGTGAACGGGGGATGGCCTACGTGAACCGTTCACCTGCGGAGATGTCCGTGAGGGTGACGTGCGAAAGAATTCTTCTCAAAGCGCCACGATTAATGAGACTTCTTAAGGCTGCGTGGTTTACAGTGGCTCAGGGCACACGCCCGGCGCGAAGCTAGGGCCAGCGCCGACAGGGTGGACTGAGATGCACCTCACGATTGACATCGGTGCGCCTTAGGTTACCCTTACCCGGGGCCCCGCGAGTGGGGCGTCATCACAGCAAAAGGGAGATACACATGCCTGATTTCAGCGCCATCAGCGCCGCGCTCACCGCGGTCACCAACGCCATCAGCGGCCTCGTGGCCCTGACCGGGTCCCTGACGGGCAACGACCTGGGCCCCGCGCTCGAGGCCATCGGTCTCGGTGATCTCGGCAGCGCCGCGGAGGGTGCGGCCTGACAGCCCCCGGGGCCAGGGTGATCCCTGTGCCCATACCGGCTGTGTAGAGACGCGGCCACCTCAATCTTCGATCTTGATCCGGACCCCGGATCGCACTCTCAAGGAGAACAGACATGGGTATCGACCTCGGCTCCATCGGCGGCGACAACGGCCTGCTCGCGAAGGACGGCATCGTCGACCTCGGCGGTACGTTCCTCGGCGCCGTCAACAACCTGGTCAAGGCTGTCGGCTACTTCGTCGGCGGCGACTTCCAGAAGGCGCTCGACGCGGGCTTCATGAAGGCCTGAGTCGGACGACTGACTCGAAAAGGGCTCCGGGCTGAGGCTCGGAGCTCTTTTTTCTGCTCGCGACCGCCGGGCGCCGACCGGGCGACCTGAGTTCGATATGGGTTCGTTCATATCGGTAACACAGATCGGCGGCGAGTCGATAATGTTGACGTGAGCCGCACGGGAGGCTCTGAGGTTTCCACCGGCCGGTGCCGGTGTGACATCCTCGGGGCCGAGCCCTGCGGATGAACTGCCCAGTCTTGGCGGCGCGCTGGTGATACTAGTGTGGCTGATGGGACTTGTGTGACTGCTGGGAATCGGGTTAGCGTTCTCCGCGAGAAGGTGCCCGGGTCCGTCTGTGAACAACGAGAATGTAAGGCGTCGAAATATGCGTTCAGTGAAGCGGTTCGGCACGAAGGTCGCAGCAGCGGCCCTCGCCGCGGCCATGGTCCCCGTCGTCGCCACCGGCACGGCTCAGGCCCAGGGCGGCACCATCCAGTACACCAAGGCCACCGCGGGCAACAAGGTCGTCGAGACCAAGCTCCCGGACGGTCGACTGATCGTGTCGGTGTGGTCGGACAAGATGGCCGTCGAGGTGCCGAACATCGTCCAGCCGCCGCGCGACGGTAACTTGCGTGCTCCCGTGCTGTACCTCGTCAACGGGGCGGGCGGTGGCGAGGACTCCGCCACCTGGCAGGCACAGTCCGACGTCAAGCAGTTCATGTCCGACAAGGACGCCTGGACCGTCACCCCGATCGGCGGAGCCTTCTCGTACTACACGGACTGGCAGAAGCACGATCCCAATGTCCAGACCCGCTTCGCGCGTGACACCGACCGTCCGATGGCGTTCGAGACCTACCTCGCCAAAGAACTGCCGGATCTCTTCGAGGGTCGCTACGGGGGGAACACCGGCGACGCCCGCGGCCGTGGTCTCGCCGCGATCTCCATGACCGCGACCTCGGTCCTGACCATCGCCCAGAAGTACCCGGGCAGGTTCGACGCCATCGGCTCCTACTCCGGCTGTGCGGAGACCTCCACCCCGATCGGCCACGAGTTCATCAACATCGTCACCGGCATGCGGGGCGGGGCCGACCTCAACAACATGTGGGGGCCCTTCCCGGGCGAGCCCCGCGCGGGTACCAACAGCTGGTTCGACAACGACCCGGTCTGGGGCGCCTGGCGCTTCAAGGAGCAGATGGACCGCGGCCAGCTGCCCGCCATGTTCATCTCCACCGGAAACGGTCTGCCCGGACCGCACGAGTCGCTCGAGAACTGGCGCCTGCGCAACAGCATCCCGGCGCTGGCCAACCAGGCGATCGTCGGCGGTGTCATCGAGGCGGCCACCCAGTACTGCACGGCCAATCTGGCCCGCCGCTTCGGCGAGCTCGGCATCCCCGCCCACTTCGACTTCGCGCCCAACGGCACGCACTCGTGGGGCTACTGGGAGGACGACCTCAAGCAGTCCTGGCCCATGATGGCGAACGCCATGGGTGCCCGCTGGGGCGCTCTCTGATCGACCGGCGCCACGGCGGCTCACCCGCGCCCGGAGCCCACGGACCCCGCTCACCTCACATCAGGTGGGCGGGGTCCGTTCTCGTATGCGGCCCCGCCGCGGGCCGGCTGCGGCGAACGGAGCGTAGTCCGGCATCCTGTACCCATGACCACGATCGAAGACCCCGCCCGGGTCGAACTGCACCACCCGGACGGCAGCACCAGCCCGCTGCTGATCGTGGAGACCGACCAGCGGGACGAGCGCCGGCCGTCGGTCCTGGTGCTGCCGGGCATCGCCGTCGGCGCCCGTTACTACCTCCCGCTCGCCCGCGCGCTGGCGGCCGAGGGCGTCGACGTCGCGATCACCGAGCTGCGCGGCCAGGGGGAGAGCACCTACCGCATCGGTCGGCGTAGCGCCCCGGCCGGCTACCACGAGAGCGCCGCCGAGGACGTCCCGCTCGCGCTCGACGCGATGGAGCAGCGACTCGGCCGGCGGCCCGTGATCCTCCTGGGGCACAGCATGGGCGCGCAGATCGGTGTGTACCACCTCGCGCGCCACGACCCGCGCGTCGCCGGGCTCGTCGCGGTCGCCGCCCAGTCACCGTTCCACCGCGGCTTCCCGGGGCCCGTCGGTCGCAAGCTGCGCGCGGGCTCGGTGATCCTGCCGGCGCTGGGCTGGCTCTCCGGGCACGTGCCGGGACAGTTCTTCGGCGCGAAGGGACGGATCCCCGCCGACCGCATCCGGGACTGGGCCCGGCTCGCCGCGGCGGGCGTCATGCAGCCGGCTCGCGCCGATCTCGACTACCCGGCGGGCCTGTCGCGCGTCACCGTGCCGGCGCTGGCGGTGGTGATCGCCGACGACCCGCTCGCCCCCGCGAGTGCCGCACGCAACCTCCTGGCCATGCTGCCCTCCGCGCGCACGACCCTCGAGCTCGAACCCGAGGCGCTGGGGCACAACTCGTGGGCGCGCCGACCCGCCGAGGTGGTCGCCCGGGTGCTCGCGTGGACGGACCGGGAGGTCGTCAGGCCCGAGCGGGACGACGACGAGGTAGTCGACGCCTGAAGAACTCGTACGTGAGGACCGCTTTCCGCGCCTCCTGCGTGTTGTCGGCGGCGCCGGCGTGGCCGCCCTCGACGTTCTCGTAATAGGCGACCTCGTGACCCGCGGCCTCCAGGGCGGCGGTCATCTTCCGCGCGTGGCCCGGGTGCACGCGGTCATCCCGTGTCGAGGTGGTCATGAGCACGGGCGGGTAACGGACCTCCGAGGCGGGCCGGATGTTCTGGTAGGGGGAGTACGCGCCGAGGAAATCGTCCCAGTCGGACGAGTCCGGGTCGCCGTACTCGGCCATCCACGACGCGCCGGCCAACAGTAGGTGGTAACGCTTCATGTCCAGCAGCGGTACAGCGATCGCCAGCGCTCCGAAGAGTTCCGGGTAGCGGGTGAGCATGACGCCCATGAGCAGCCCGCCGTTGGATCCGCCGGTCGCGCCCAGCTGGTCGCGGGTGGTCACCCCCGTATCGACGAGGGCGCGCGCCACGGCCGCGAAGTCCTCGTAGGCGCGCGGCCGCTTCTCGCGCAGGGCGGCCCGGTGCCACGACGGCCCGTACTCGCCGCCGCCGCGGATCCCCGCCACGACGTAGACTCCGCCCTCCTCGAGCCACAGCGCGCCGCGCAGGGCCGCGTACGCGGGCCGCATCGACACCTCGAAGCCTCCGTAGCCGTACAGGATGGTTGGTCGGGGGCCGTCCGGGCCGGGCCCGCGCATGACGGTGTACGGGACCTCGGTGCCGTCGTCGCTCACGGCGGTGTGGCGGGTGACCTCGATGCCGGCCGTGTCGAACCGGTGCGGGGTCGCGCCGAGGGTGGTGGTGCTGCCGTCGGCGCGCAGGAGCACCAGCGACGGTGGCACGACCGGCCCGGAGACCGCGAGCACGGCGTCGTCGGGGTGCGGCCGCTCGCCGTCGGACCGCCCTCCTCCCGCCGGCCCGGAATCCTCCTGCTCGCCGTCCCGCATCCCGGACAGCCGGTCGCAGGACAGCACGTCGATCGACACGTGCTCGAGCAGGCCCTCCACCGGCCGCGGCGTCCAGTCGCCGTCGACGGAATCGGGGATGGTGTAGGCCTCGATCCGCGACTCGGTGTCGTCGAGGACCGTCAGCAGGATCCGGCCGCGGCCCCAGGTGATGTCCTCGACGGTCGTGGACGGGGTGGGGGAGAACAGGACGACCGGCTCGGGCAGGCGCTCGGGGTCGGCGTCCACGACGGACCACGGCACCACGAGCACCGACCCGCCGGGATGGGTCCGGCCCGCGATCTCGAGATCGGTCCGGGGCCTCAGGAGGAGCCAGTCGCCGCACGAGGTGACGTCGCAGTCCTCGGGCACGGGCACGGCGCGCGGCCCGGTCGCGGTGGGGTCGGTCCCGGGCGTCCAGAAGACCTCCTGCGAGGTGTGGAAGTCCGGTGCGCGGCTGGCGAGGAACCGGCCCGTCGTCGGGTCGTGCGAGGCCCCCACCGCCACGTCGTCCGTCCGTCCCTCGAAGATCACGGGCGCCTGCGCGGGATCGGTACCGCGCCGCCACAGTCGCACGACGCGCGCGTACCCCGAGTCGGTGGCGTCGGATCCCTCCGGGTCGAGCGGCGCGGCGAGGAGCACGGTGTCGCGGTCGACCCACGACACCGAGCACTTGGCCTCGCTCAGTCGGAAGCCGTCCTCCGAGGCGGGGACGAAGCGTCGCGCGAGGAGGTCGAACTCGCGGATCTCGACGGCGTCCGCGCCGCCGCGGGACAACCGCAGCAGTGCGCGGTCGTCGGCAGGCCGGCGGACGACCGTCCCCGAGTACACCCAGTTGACGCCTTCCTCGTCGGCGAGCGCGTCGACGTCGACGAGCGTCTCCCACGCCGGGTGGTCGACACCTGGCGCGCCCTCTGCGAGGACCGACCACGGCACGCGGCGCCACAGTCCGCGTCGGTGGTCGCCGTCCTTCCACAGCGTGTAGGCGTGGGGGCCGCGCAGGACGGGCCAGGCGATACGGTCCGTGGCGTCGAGGATCTCCAGCGCCCGGGTGTAGGAGGCCTCGGCGTGCTCGCCGGTCGCGAGATCGGCCACCGTCCGGTCGCTGCGCATCCGCACCCACTCCAGGGCGTGGGGCGCGTCCACGTCCTCCAGGTGGAGGTACGGATCTGAGCTCGGGGAAACCGTCATGACCTCGATGATGCCGTGGTCGTGTCGGAGTGACCGAGCCGACATGTCGGATGGGGGTCCAGATCTTCACAGACTCTTGTTATGAGGCTGCGCCGTCAGTAGCATCATCCCCACGTTCGGGTCGTCTGACCCGGCCATTCTCGGGGATCCGGGAATGCACCCTCGATAAACGGAGACACATAATGGGTTCCCTCAAGCTCGGATCGGTCACGGAGTCCCTCGGCGGAGGCACCGGCAGCTCCACCGAGACCATCACCGATCAGATCGCCGAGACCGTCGGCGACCTGGTCGCCACCGCGCTCCGGCAGGTCCTGGGCAACCTGTCCTGACGGTGCCCGCAGACATCCCGACGCCGCCCCTTCCACCCGGAGGGGGCGGCGTCGGGCATTTCGGGTGCGATCGGGGGCGGCTCGGGGTGCCTGCGACACGCGTTGCGCATAGTCTGTGTGTCGTGGCTGACACTCATTTCGACCTGATCGTCCTCGGCGCGGGCCCCGGTGGCTACGTCGCCGCAATCCGTGCCTCGCAGCTCGGCCTCAAGGTGGCCGTCGTCGAGGAGAAGTACTGGGGCGGCGTGTGCCTCAACGTGGGTTGTATCCCCTCAAAGGCACTGCTGCGTAATGCGGAGCTGGCCAACACGGTTCAGCGTGACGGCAAGCTGTTCGGTATCTCCGGCGACGTCTCCTTCGACTTCGGCGCCGCCTACGACCGCAGCCGCAAGGTCTCGGACGGCATCGTCAAGGGCGTCCACTTCCTCATGAAGAAGAACAAGATCACCGAGATCAACGGCTACGGGACGTTCACCGACGCCAAGACGATCGAGGTCGACGGCACGGAGTACACGTTCGACAACTGCATCATCGCCACCGGCTCCGTGGTCAAGACCCTCCCGGGCATCGAGCTGAGCGAGAACGTGGTCAGCTACGAGGAGCAGATCCTCTCCCGCGAGCTGCCCGACTCGATCGTCGTGGTGGGCGCGGGCGCGATCGGCATGGAGTTCGCGTACGTGATGAACGCCTACGGCGTCGAGGTCACGATCGTCGAGTTCATGGACCGCCTGCTGCCGAACGAGGACGAGGAGGTCTCCAAGGAGATCGCCAAGCACTACAAGAAGCTCGGCATCAAGCTCCTCACCGGGCACAAGACCACCAAGATCACCGACAACGGTGACTCGGTGGACGTGGAGATCGAGAAGAAGGACGGCGGGGAGACCCAGACGGTCACCGTGGACAAGGTCCTCATGGCCGTCGGCTTCGGTCCCCGCGTCGAGGGCTTCGGCCTGGAGAACGCCGGCGTCGAGCTCACCGACCGCGGCGCGATCGACATCGACGACCACATGCGCACCAACGTCGACGGCATCTACGCCATCGGCGACGTCACCGGCAAGCTGCAGCTCGCCCACGTGGCCGAGGCGCAGGGCGTCGTGGCCGCCGAGACCATGGCCGGCGCCGAGACCCAGACCCTGGGCGACTACCGTATGATGCCGCGCGCCACGTTCTGCCAGCCGCAGGTCGCGTCCTTCGGGCTCACCGAGGCCCAGGCGAGGGACGAGGGCTACGACGTCAAGGTGGCCAAGTTCCCGTACTCCGCCAACGGCAAGGCGCAGGGCCTCGGCCATGCGGTCGGCTTCGTGAAGATCGTCGCCGACGCCACCCACGGAGAGCTGATCGGCGGCCACCTCATCGGTCCCGATGTCTCCGAGCTCCTGCCCGAGCTGACCCTCGCGCAGATGTGGGACCTCACCGCCGCCGACGTCGCCCGCAACGTGCACACGCACCCGACGCTGTCCGAGGCCATGAAGGAGGCCGTCGAGGGCATCGCCGGCCACATGATCAACCTCTGACGGTCCGCCCGTCGCTCCGCCCCGCTGCTCGCCGGTTCGTCCGGCCGGGCGGCGGGGCGGAGTGCCTTCCGGCGTGTGCCCGGCGCGGGGTCCAACCCGTCCACAGCTGACGGAACGATCGGGCCCCGGCCGACGAAAAGACCGTTCCGCACGGACCCACTCGGGCGACGTGTGCGAAACGGTCTTCTCGATGGCGCGGACCCGCCGGCCGCGGGGTCACTCGGCGTTGACGAGCTTCTCCATCTGCGCCGTGTAGATCGCGTCGAGGGCGCCGGCGGCGGTCGGCAGGACCGGGTCGGCCGCGGGATCGTCGCCGCGGGCCGCGTACTCCACGCTCACCGTGGTGTCGCGGGCGTACCCGTGGATCGCGATGGCCCGGCTCAGGGTCTTCTTCCCGTCCGGCTGCGTGGTGATGAAGTCGCTGGTGACGCGGAAACCCTCGGCGCCCGCGATCTCCGGCGCGTCCTGCACCGACATGACGAGCTCGACATCGGGGTTCGAGGTGCTGCGCGCGGTGGTGCACGCCTCGTAGAGGGAGCGGTCCATGAAGTCGTCGAGCCGGCCGCTCACCATGCCGATGCCGAACCGGTGCTCGGTCTCGTCGGTCTCGGACTGCTTGTAGCGCACCGCCGCGGTCACGCCGTCCGTGGTGGCGTGGTTGGAGACGGTCTCGAGGCGCGAGACCTTGTCGCAGGCCGGGTCGTCCATGAGCTGGCGCTGCTGGTCGGCGACGAGCTTGTCGACGGCCTCCTGGAGCATCGACCGGTCGAGCACCTGGACGATGCCACCCCCCGGGGCCTCGCCCTCGGCCAGCACGAGCTCCTCGACGGGCGCCTGCGGGGCCGAGTCGTCGACGGTCGGCGAGGCCGACGCCGAGGTCGACGTGTCGCCCGACTGCTCGGCCTCGGCGCCGGAGTCGTCCGACGAACAGGCCGTGAGAGCTGCCGCGGTGACCAGCGCGAGGCCGGCGGCCGCGACGCGGCGGGTGGTGCGGGTGCGGAGGCGCATCTCTCTCCTTTGTTTTCGGTTACCCACATAGTGCCACCGTCGTACCGCTATCTGTGCATCGTGCCCCGCGTGCGGCGCGCTGCGGAAAAGCCCGCGGGCACGGCCGTGGAACGCCGGAAACATCAAAAGCGACCGCGGGGGCCCGAAGTCGGGGGCAGTGACCGCGCGGGTGGAAGCGGTGTAACGGGCCCGGTGTGACTACCCTTGGGGCCGCGCACGGGCGGAGCCTCTCGGCGCCGACGACCCCCTGATATAGGACAACGATATGGACCATGACGGTGTGGACGCCGTGCTCTTCGACCTCGACGGGGTGATCACCCCGACGGCGGAGAAGCACATGGAGGCGTGGAACCGGATGTTCAGCGCGTACTTCGACGCCCGCGGGATCGACCCGTACTCGGACGAGGACTACTTCCGGTACATCGACGGCAAGCCGCGCCTCGAGGGCATCGCGTCGATGCTCGCCGCGCGGGGCCTCACCCTGCCCGAGGGGAGTGACGACGACGAGGCGGGCCCGGACGCGGACACCCTGCACGGGCTCGGTATCCGCAAGAACGTGATCTTCCGTGAACTGCTCGACGAGGGGATCGAGGCCTACCCCGGCTCGGTCGCCTACCTCGACGCGCTCGACGCCGCCGGCATCGCCTCGTGCGTCGTCTCGAGCTCGAAGAACGCGGAGGCCGTGCTCACCGCGGCCGGGCTGCGCGACCGGTTCGACGTGATCGTCGACGGCGTGGTCGCCGCCGCCGAGGGCATCCCCGGAAAGCCGAAGCCCGACACGTACCTGCGGGGTGCCGAGCTGCTCGGCGTGCCCGCGGAGCGCTGCGTCGTGATCGAGGACGCCGTCTCGGGGGTGCAGGCCGGCGCTGCTGGCGGGTTCGCGCGAGTGGTCGGCGTGGACCGCGGGGCCGGGCGCGAGACCCTGCTCGCGGAGGGGGCCGACCTCGTCGTCGTCGACCTCTCCGAGCTCATCCCCGGACTCACGGAGGCACGCCGGTGACCCGCGTCCCCATCTCCCGTGGCCCGGTGCACGACACCGTCGGCCAGTCGGTGCCCGGCAACATCCGCACCACCTACGGTGTGAATCTCCGCAGCCACCTCGAGGTGCCGGAGATCAACCGCTCCACCCACCCCGCCGACCCGTGGCGCTGGGTCGAGACCAGCCCCAAGGCCTCGCCGCGGGGCGTGTCCGAGACCCAGTTCGCGGTGGCCAACGGGTACCTCGGCATGCGCGGCAACCCCGAGGAGGGGCGCGACTCCGCCCAGCACGGCACGTTCGTCAACGGCTTCCACGAGACGTGGCACATCCAGCACGCCGAGGACGCGTACGGCCTCGCGCGCGAGGGCCAGACGATGATCCAGGCCCCCGACACCAAGACGATCCGCATCTACGTCGACGACGAGCCGCTGCGCCTGTCCGTGGCCGACCTCGAGCACTACGAGCGCAGCATCGACTTCCGCGACGGCGTCCTGCGTCGCGAGATCGTGTGGCGTACGCCCGCCGGCAAGAAGGTCGTCATCCGTTCCAGCCGGATGGTGTCCATGGTGGAGAAGCACCTCGCCGTGATGACCTACGAGATCGAGCTGCCGGACGAGCCCGCGCCCGTGGTGATCTCCTCGCAGGTCCTCAACCGTCAGGACGGCGAGGACGAGTACGGCTCCGCCGACGACGTCCCCGACGAGGGCTTCGACCCGCGCCGCGCCGAGGGACTGGACCACCGCGTCCTCGAGTCCCAGCTCTGCGAGGGCCAGCGCGGTTACCAGGTGCACGGCTACCGCTGCGCCAACTCCGGAATGACCATCGCCGTGGCCGTCGACCACCTCCTCGAGACCGAGGACGACGTGGCCCTGAGCCACGAGATCGACGACGACTCGTCGAAGGTCGTCTACCACGCGCACGTCACGCCGGGGCGCGTGCTCAAGCTGACCAAGCTCGCCGCGTACCACACGTCCGAGGTCGTGCCCGCGGGCGAACTCGCCGACCGGTGCTCACGCACCCTCGGCCGGGCCCGCGAGCGCGGCGTGGACGACCTGCACCGCACCCAGCGGGACTGGTACGACCACTTCTGGGACCGCGCGGACGTCGAGGTGGACGGCCCCGCGGAGACGCAGCAGGCCATCCGGTTCAACCTCTTCCAGCTGGCCCAGGCCTCGGCGCGCGCCGAGTACAACGGCATCGCCGCCAAGGGCGTCACCGGCAGCGGCTACTCCGGCCACTACTTCTGGGACACCGAGACGTATGTCCTGCCGTTCCTGACCTACACGATGCCGCGGTTCGCCCGGAATGCCCTGCGCTTCCGGTACAACATGCTCGACAAGGCGCGGGAGCGCGCGAAGTTCCTGTCCGTCAAGGGCGCCCTCTACCCGTGGCGCACGATCAACGGCGAGGAGGCGTCCGCCTACTACGAGGCCGGTACCGCTCAGTACCACATCAACGCCGACATCGCGCACGCCATGGTCAAGTACATGTGGGCCACCGAGGACCAGGACTTCATGATCCGCGAGGGCGTGGACGTGCTGGTCGAGACCGCGCGGATGTGGGTCTCGCTCGGTTTCTTCGACGGCGACGGCATGTTCCACATCCACGGCGTGACCGGGCCGGACGAGTACACGACCGTCGTGGACAACAACCTGTTCACCAACGCCATGGCCCGGTTCAACCTCGTGGCCGCGGCTATCGCCTGCAAGCGGATCGCCGAGCTGGAGGACGGCAAGTGGGAGGCGATCTGCCGCCGCCTGAAGATCCGCGACGAGGAGATCGCCGAGTGGAAGCGCGCCGCCGAGAACATGGTGATCGCGTTCGACGAGGAACTGGGCGTCCACCCGCAGGACCAGGACTTCCTCGCCAAGGAGGTCTGGGACCAGGACCTCGAGGAACCCCGCCGGCCGCTCCTGCTGCACTTCCATCCGCTGGTCATCTACCGGCATCAGGTGCTCAAGCAGGCCGATGTCGTGCTGGCCATGTTCCTGCGCGGTGACGAGTTCAGCGAGGAGCAGAAGCGGGCGAACTTCGAGTACTACGACCCGTTGACCACCGGCGACTCCACCCTGTCGGCCGTGGTGCAGGCGATCATCGCCGCTGAGATCGGCTACTGCGACGAGGCGTTCGAGCACTTCCAGAAGGCCCTGGTTGTGGACCTGGCCGACGTGCACGGCAACGCTTCCGACGGCATCCACGTGGCCTCCACCGGCGGGGTCTGGTCGGCGCTGGTCAGCGGCTTCGGCGGGATGCGCGACTACCGTGGCGACATCTCGTTCGACCCGCGGGTGCCCGCGCAGTGGGGGTCGCTGACGTTCCGGATGACGGTGCGGGGCACACACGTGCGGGTCCGCTGCGACCACCACGAGATCACGATCGCCAACCTGAACGGCACCGATTTCGACTGCACGGTGCAGGGCCGCGAGGTGCACGTGCCGGCGGGGCAGACGGTGACGGTCGGCCTCGACGACCGGGCCCGCGTCTGCCTGTCCTGCGCGGAGCAGAACTGAGCGCGTAGCCCTCGCCCGGCCGCGTTCGTCGCCCGGACCCGGCTCGGCAGCCGACTGGGCGGGCCGCGCGCTGTCGGCGTCGGTGGCCGATCTGCTGGTCGGCTGCGTCCGCCGGGTGGGGGGTGCTGTGGCGTGGTCGGCTGGGCCTCGAGCCTGAATCGGCGTGGTCGTCGCGCCGGCTCAGCTCGCGATTTGAGGCCCCGCCGCACGCTGCCTATCGGATCGCGCTACGCGTAAGGGCTCCCATGGGCGTCGCGCGATCGGATGGGCGGCGCGGGATCAGATGGGTGAGGCGGGTCCGATCGGTGAGTCCGCTGCCGGGGCGGGTCGGTCGCTGCGGGGCCGGCGATCCGGAGCGCGGCGCGCGATCTGCCCCTCGGATCTCGTTTCGCTCGTCGCATTGCGATTCGCTCGCGGAGTTCCTGGGGCAGATCGATTTCGGAGGAGCGAAGTGTAATCCGCGGGGCGGATCGTGGAGGCCGGGTGCACTGGCGAGAGCCGGGCGACTGCCGGCCGACTTCCGGGTCGGGCCCGTCGCAAACCGAGGGGCGGATCGTGGAGGCGGGGCGGTGTCAGCGGGGGCGGTCCGGCTGGATCCGCAGCGCCTGCAGGGAGGTGGCGAGGCCGTCGTACTGCGCGACCAACTGCACCAGCGCGACCAGCTCACCCGGGTTCAGGTACTCGGCGAGCGCGGACCACGTCTCGTCGGACACGTCCTTCGTCCGCACCAGCTCGTCGACGGCCGTGAGCAGCACCTCCAGCCGGTCCGGCCAACCCGCGGTGGCGGGGTCGCGGGTGGTGCGGGCGATCTCGTCGTCGTCCAGTCCCACCCGCGCGCCGATGCGCTCGTGGTGCGCCCGCTCGTACGCGCTGCCCCGTAGATGGGCCACGCGCAGGATCACGAGTTCGGTGGTGCGGCGATCGAGGATCCCGAACGGCATCATCATCCCCGAGTAGGCGAGCCAGGCGGGGAAGAGGCGGCGGGCGCGGCCGAGCGTGGCGAACAGGTGGACGTCGCGTGAGCCGGTGACGCGCGCGCCGATGCGGTTGACCGCCCAGCCGAACGGGCCGAGCTCGCGGAACCCGCCGGGCGAAATCCTCGGTGACTGGCTCATGGCCGTCAGGGTAGGTCAGGCGCGGACCCGGCGGAGGCGGGTTCGCCGAGGAGGTACGGCGAGAGCGACGAGCGGTGGGCGTCCACGCGCAGCTCGTGATTGAGCGGCGGGAACGCGCGCTGCGGGCAGGCGGGGCGGTCGCACATGCGGCAGCCGGAGCCGATCTTGGTGGCGGCGTCGACGTCGTCGAGGTCGAGGCCCTGCGCGTACACGGTCCGGTGGGCGTGGCGGGCCTCGCAGCCCAGGCCGATGGCGAACGTCTTGCGCGGCTGGCCGAAACGCATCGGACGGGTGGTGACGGTGCGCGAGACCCACAGGTGGAGGCGGCCGTCGGGCATCTGTGCGACCTGCCGCATGATCTTGCCGGGAAACGAGAACGACTCGTAGATGTTCCACAGCGGGCACGTGCCACCGGAGGTCGTGAAGTGGAACCCGGTCGCGGACTGCCGCTTGGACATGTTGCCGGCGCGGTCGACGCGCACGAAGCTGAACGGCACCCCGGCCGCCCCGGGCCGCTGCAGTGTGGACAGGCGGTGGCACACGGTCTCGTAGCCGGTGGCGTGGAAGGCCATGAGCCGCTCGACGTCGTAGCGGAAGTCCTCGGCGGTGTCGAGGAACCGCTGGTAGGGCATGAGGACGGCGGCGGCGAAGTAGCTGGCCAGTCCGCGAAGGGCGAGCGCGACGGCGGCAGGGGAGGTGAAGGCCCCCTCCTCGACGAGGCTGTCGAGCAGGTCGCGGTGTTCGAGGAACGCGAGCTCGGAGGCCACGCGGAACGCCTGCTGACCGGGCGTGAGGTGCGCGGACAGGTCGAGGCGGCGATCCTCGGCGGAGAACACGTGCCAGAGGCCGTCGGGCAGGTCGACGCGGCGGGAGATCCGCACGCCGTGGGCCTCGGCGAGGCGGTTCTCGAGCTCGACGCGCACGTCGCCGCGGTTGAGCCGGATGCGGGTGGTGAGGTCCTCGGCGGCGGTGTCGAGGGAGTCGATGTAGTTCTGCCGTTGGTAGAAGTAGTCGCGCACCTCCTCGTGCGGCATGGACAGCACGGATCGGTCGACCGTGGACTCGGGCACGTTACGGGTCTCGGTGAGCGCGGCGAGCAGGTCGGCGGAGTTGCGGTAGCGCTGGTGCAGGAGCATGAAGGCGCGGGCGAGCGCGGGGTGCGCCCGGACGAGGTCGACGACCTCGTCGGCGGGGACCTCGGCGGACAACTGGGTGTCGGTGAGGGCCTCGGTCACCGCGGCGATGAGCCGGGTGTCCGAGTCGGAGGCGAAGAACGTGGAGTCGACGCCGTAGACCTCGGAGATCTTGACCAGGACCCGGGAGGTGACGGGGCGGGTGTCCTTCTCGAGTTGATTGAGGTACGACGACGACAAGCCGAGCGATTGCGCGAACGCCGCCTGGGTCAGGCCGTTCTCCTCGCGCAGTCGACGCAGTCGCGCCCCCATATGTGAGGCCGTCATCGGCTTCCCCCTCTCCGTCCGTGGCGCACCACACAATCTTCGCAAACTTTGCAAAGAAGGCAAAGAAACTCGCCACATTCGCACTTGCCGCAGGTAGACGCGCCGTAGCGAGTGTGGCATTGTGTCTGTCGTAAGGGGCCGTAACTCGCAAGAGTGCGAATACGGACCCGCCCCCGAGACAGAAAAGAGTCGCGATGTCGAACGTCGGCAAGGCACGTACCGCTGAAGAGATCCAGAAGGACTGGGACACCAACCCCCGCTGGAAGGGCATCACCCGCAACTACACGGCCGAGCAGGTCGCGGAGCTGCAGGGCACCGTCGTCGAGGACTACACCCTCGCCCGCCGCGGCGCGGAGATCCTCTGGGACAAGGTCAACAACAAGGACTTCGTCAACTCCCTCGGTGCCCTGACGGGCAACCAGGCCGTGCAGCAGATCCGCGCCGGCCTCGAGGCCGTCTACCTCTCCGGCTGGCAGGTCGCCGCCGACGCCAACCTCTCGGGCCACACCTACCCGGACCAGTCGCTGTACCCGGCCAACTCGGTGCCGACCGTCGTGCGTCGCATCAACAACGCCCTGCTGCGCGCCGACGAGATCGCCCGCATCGAGGGCGACACCTCGGTGGAGAACTGGCTCGCCCCGATCGTGGCCGACGCCGAGGCCGGCTTCGGTGGCGCCCTGAACGCCTACGAGCTGCAGAAGGCCATGATCAACGCCGGTGCCGCCGGTGTGCACTGGGAGGACCAGCTGGCCTCCGAGAAGAAGTGCGGCCACCTCGGTGGCAAGGTGCTCATCCCGACCAACCAGCACATCCGCACCCTGACCTCGGCCCGCCTCGCCTCGGACGTCGCCAACGTGCCGTCCGTGATCATCGCGCGCACCGACGCCGAGGCCGCCACCCTGATCACCTCGGACGTCGACGAGCGCGACCGTCCGTTCATCACCGGTGAGCGCACCGCCGAGGGCTTCTACCACGTCAAGAACGGCATCGAGCCGTGCATCGAGCGCGCGAAGGCCTACGCCCCGTTCGCCGACATGATCTGGATGGAGACCGGCACCCCGGATCTCGAGTACGCCAAGAAGTTCGCCGAGGGCGTCAAGGCCGAGTTCCCGGACCAGCTCCTGGCCTACAACTGCTCGCCCTCCTTCAACTGGAAGGCGAACCTGGACGACGAGACCATCGCCAAGTTCCAGAAGGAGCTCGGCGCGATGGGCTTCAAGTTCCAGTTCATCACCCTGGCCGGCTTCCACTCGCTCAACTACGGCATGTTCGACCTGGCCTACGGCTACGCCCGCAACCAGATGAGCGCGTTCGTCGAGCTGCAGGAGCGCGAGTTCAAGGCCGCCGAGGAGCGTGGCTTCACCGCGGTCAAGCACCAGCGCGAGGTCGGCGCCGGCTACTTCGACCTCATCGCCACCACGGTCGACCCCAACACGTCCACCGCGGCGCTGAAGGGCTCCACCGAGGAGGGCCAGTTCCACTGAGATAGTGGACCTGACCGGTGAACCGATCCGATCGACGGTCGGCTCGCCGACATGAGGTGACAACCGGGGGCCGTGGCCGTCTCGACGAGGCGGCCCGGCCCCCGGTCGTCTCTCCGCTCACCCCGCCGCGGACCGGCGAACGGGCCGGCGCGCCCCCTCACGACCCTCCTCCCGAAGGACCCAGGACGCCATGAGCAGCAGCCGCGACGCCGCGACGGACGCGGGACGGATCACCCGCGTCGGCGTGGTGGGGGCCGGGCAGATGGGCTCCGGCATCGCCGAGGTCTGCGCGCGTGCCCACGTGGACGTCCTCGTGTGGGAGTCCACCCGAGAGCTCACCACCGCCGGCCGCTCCCGGATCCTGCAGTCCCTCGACCGTGGGGTGTCCTCGGGTAAGATCACCGAGCGCGAACGCGAACAGGCCGCCCTGCGCCTGCGCTTCACCACCGACCCGGGCGACTTCTGTGACCGCCAGCTCGTGATCGAGGCGGTCGCCGAGGACGAGGCCGCCAAGTCGGCCGTCTTCCGGCAGCTCGACGAGATCGTCACCGACCCGGGAGCCGTGTTGGCCACCAACACCTCCGCCGTCCCGGTCGCCACCCTCGCCGGGTGCACGGCCCGTCCGGAGCGCGTGCTCGGCATGCACTTCTTCAACCCCGTCCCCGTGCTCCCGCTGGTCGAGCTGGTGAGCACCCCCGAGACCGGCGCCGCCGTCCGCGACCGCGCCGAGACGTTCGCCGAACAGGTCCTCGGCAAGCAGGTCGTGCACTCCGCCGACCGCGCCGGCGCCGTGGTCAACGCCCTGCTCGTGCCGTACCTGCTCTCCGCCATCCGAATGGCGGAGTCCGGCCACGCCACCGCCGAGGACATCGACCGCGCCATGGTCCTCGGCTGCGCGCACCCCATGGGCCCGCTCGCGCTGGCCGATCACGTGGGGCTGGACACGGTCAAGGTGATAGCCGAGGCGATGCACGCCGAATTCGGTGAGCCGCTGTACGCGCCGCCCCCGCTGCTCGTGCACATGGTCGAGTCGGGCCGGCTGGGCCGGAAGACGGGTCAGGGCTTCCACAGCTATCCCGTGCCCCGGGCGATGGCCGGGGCCACGCGCTGAGATGACATCGTCGTCGTCGCCCTCGTCGCCGCACCTCGAACCCACGCGCGCCTCGTCGGTCCTGGGCTACCCGCGCATCGGGCCGCGCCGCGAGCTCAAACGCGCGCTCGAACGGTACTGGCACGGCGACGGCACCCGCGCCGAGCTGCTCGCCACCGGCCGCCGCGTCCGGGAGGCCACCTGGCACGACCTGGGCGCCAAGGGCCTCACGCAGATCCCCGGCAACACCTTCAGCTTCTACGACCACATCCTCGACGACGCCCTGCTCGTCGGCGCGATCCCCGCCCGCTTCCGCGACCTCACTCGCGACCTCACGCCCGTCGACACGGTCTTCGCCCTGGCCCGCGGCCGCGCCGACGTCCCCCCGCTCGAACTGGTCCCGCTGCAGGGGACCTCCTACCTGTACCGCCAGCCCGAGTTCGACGAGGCCTCCGAGCTGGGGCTGCGGCCGGGCGAGCTGCTCGCCGAGGTCGCCCGCGCGCGCGAGCTGGGGCTCGAGATCCGGCCCGTCATCACCGGCCCGGTCTCGCTGCTGCTGCTCGGCAAGGCCTCGCCCGACGCCGCGCCGGGGTTCGCGCCGCTCGACCTGCTCGACCGGATGCTCGAGCAGTACGAGGCGCTGCTCGGCGTGCTGCACGAGGCGGGTGTGACGTGCGTGCAGTTCGACGAGCCCTGCATGACCATGGAGCGCACGCCGGACGAGATCGCCGGGCTGCGCGGGGCCTACGACCGGCTCGCCGCGGTGCCGGCGAGGCCGCGGATCCTCGTCACCGGCGAGTACGGCGACCTCGGGGACGCGCTGCCCGCGCTCGCGGCCACGGGGATCGAGGCGATCGGCCTGGACCTGGTCCACGGGCGGCGGACGGCCGCCGAGCTCGCCGCCGTGCCGGGCCTGGCCGCCAAGCGCCTCTACGCCGGCGTCGTGGACGGTCAGAACGTGTGGCGCACGGACAAGTTCGCGACGCTCGACTACCTGCGCGAGCTGCGGGCCGTGTTCGCCGACGTGGTGGTGTCGACCTCGTGCACGCTGCTGCACGTGCCGTACGACGTGCACGCCGAGACCGACCTGCCGCCCGAGCTCGTGGACTCGCTGGCCTTCGCCGAACAGAAGGTCGCCGAGGTGGTGTCGCTGGCGCACGCGCTCGAGGACGGCCCCACGCCGCGCTGGCGTCCGCTGCCCGTGCTGCCCAGTGCGCGTCGCGAGGACGTGCGCGCGAGGACCGCGCGGGTGGCCGACGACGACAAGGTCCGCGTCCCGTACGACGAGCGGGCCCCCCGGCAGGCCGGCAGGCTGGGTCTGCCGACGCTCCCGACCGCCACCCTCGGCTCGTTCCCGCAGACAGTGCAGATCCGGCGGGCCCGCCGCGACCTGGCGGAGGGGCGGATCGACTACGCCCGGTACTGCGACTACCTCCGCGCGGAGATCGCCGCGGTGATCCGGCTGCAGGAGGACATCGGACTGGACGTGCTCGTCCACGGCGAGGTCGAGCGCAACGACATGGTGCAGTACTTCGCCGAACTGCTCGACGGGTTCGCCGCCACCCGCAACGGCTGGGTGCAGTCGTACGGTTCGCGCTGCGTGCGGCCGCCCATCCTCTACGGGGACGTGGCGCGGCCCGCGCCGATGACCGTCGAGTGGACGGGCTACGCGCAGTCGCTCACGGACCGGCCGGTCAAGGGGATGATCACCGGGCCCGTGACGATGCTCGCGCGGTCGTTCTGCCGCACCGACCTCGCGCTGCCCGAGGTCGCCACGCAGCTCGCGCTGGCGGTGCGCGACGAGGTGGCCGATCTGGAGGCGGCCGGCACGGCCATCATCCAGATCGACGAGCCGGCCATCCGGGAACTGCTGCCGCGGCGCGGTGCCGACCGGCGCGCCTACCTCGACTGGGCGGTGGGCACCTTCCGCCTCGCCTCCGCCGGCGCGCGACCCGACACGCAGATCCACACGCACATGACGTACTCGTCGCTGCAGGTGATGACCGAGGCGATCGAGGAGCTCGACGCCGACGTCACCAACATCGTGGCCACCCGCTCGATCGAGTGGGTGCTGGACGCCCTGACCGACCACACCCTGACCCGACAGGTCGCGCCCGGCGTGTACGAGTCGCGCTCGGGGTTCGTGCCGGACATCGACCTGCTGCACGAGCGGCTGCTGCGCGCGGTGGACGCCGTGGGGGTCGAGAGGCTGTGGGCGGTGCCCGACGGGGGGCTCAAGAGCCGCTACACGTGGCAGTTGGAGCCCAGCCTGCGGAACCTGGTGACCGCGGCCCGTCGGATCCGACGGGCGGTTGCCCGGCAGGGGCAGGGGTCTAATAAGATCGGGGCAGAGCAAGTCCCGGGACACGCGCCCGGGATCGGTAGTTGACGAAAGAGGACGACATCATGGCCGGTCAGACGCTCGAGCACACTGGTGCCGCCATCGTCGAGGAGTACTACCCGGAGTACGCGACGAAGGTCGCGCCCACCTACCCTCTGTACTCGACCGAGATCTACGTCGGGTCCGCCATCATCCTGCTGAGCATGAGCATGCTGGGCCTGCCCATCACCGCGATCGGCTACTACACGCAGGACGCCGGCGTCTCGCTGGGCATGGCGGTCGCCGCGGTCGTGGCCACCACCGTCGTGTTCCTCATCGGCCTGTTCGTGTGCATGTACGGCTTCCGTAAGCACGGCCGCGAGGACTCCCACTGACGCTCGACCCGGTGGTCGCCGCCGGGGGACCCGCGCTCAAGGCGGGCGACCCGGCGACCGACGCCGAGCGGAGGTCCGCCCTCCGTCGCATGAAGATGGTCGCGACGGGGTTCCTCGTCGTGGCCGGGGTGATCTACCTCGTCGCCGAATACGCACTGCACAACGGCGCTCCCTCCTGGGTGGGTTACGTCCGCGCCGCCGCCGAGGCCGGGATGGTCGGCGGCCTGGCCGACTGGTTCGCCGTCACCGCCCTGTTCCGCCACCCCCTGGGCATCCCCATCCCGCACACGGCGCTCATCCGCCGCAAGAAGGACCAGCTGGGCACCTCGCTCGGCGGGTTCGTGGGGGAGAACTTCCTCGACCCCGAGATGGTCAGCGAGAAGGTCCGCGGCGCCCGCATCCCCGAGCGCGCCGGCGAGTGGCTCGCCGAGACCGACAATCGCGCCCTCGCCTCCGATCAGGCCGCCAAGGCCATCCGGTCCGTCCTGGCGGTGCTGCGCGACGAGGACGCGGTCGCGATCATCGAACGCACCATCGTGGCCCGGATCGCCGAGCCCGAGTGGGGTCCGCCCGCCGGCCGCATCCTCGCCGAACTCCTCGACGAGGGCCGCCACCTGCCGTTGCTCGACCTCATGGCCGACCGGGCCCACGAATGGGTCGAGGCGCACCCCGAGACGATCGACCGCTGGGTCCGCGAGAAGGCGCCCACCTGGGCCCCCCAGTTCGTCAACGAACTGCTCTCCGACCGCGCCTACCGCGAGCTGCGCGAGTGGACGTGGCAGATCAAGGTCGACAAGCAGCACGCCGTGCGCCTGGCGCTGATCGGGTTCGTCGAGGACTTCGCCCGCGACCTGCAGCACGACCCGTCCACCATGGCCAAGCTCGAGTCGTTCAAGCACGAGGTCATGAACCGCGAGGAGGTGCGCCGCGCCGCCGGGTCGGCGTGGTCGGCCGCCAAGCGGATGATCGTCGAGGCCACCGAGGACACCTCCTCCACGCTGCGGGTCAAGATCGACGACCTCCTGCGCCGCCTCGCCGAGATGCTCGTCGGGGACGAGAAGATGCGTTCGCGGCTCGACGACTACATGACCCGCACGGCGCGCTACGTCGCGGAGAACTACGCCGGCGAGGTCACCTCGATCATCTCCGACACCGTCGAACGCTGGGACGCCGACGAGGCCTCCGACAAGATCGAGCTGCTCGCCGGCAAGGACCTGCAGTTCATCCGCATCAACGGCACGGTCGTGGGGGCGCTGGCCGGGCTCGCGATCCACGCGGCCACCGAGCTGCTCTTCTGAGACCTTCTGTGACCCAGCCCACGGGATCGTCGTACACATGGCGCTTGCTGGAGTTAGCACTAGTTGCTAGCGTTGGGGCAGCCGAGCACAGACGAACGGTTCGGTCGCAACCGCGGAGGGAGGTGACTCCATGGCCGCACACGATGGTGCTGAACGCGGCGGACCCCCGCGCGAGGTCACGGGATCCGGCGTACCGGCAGACGAGCCGACAGCAGCCACCCTCGCACGCCGTAACAAGCCGACGGGTGAGGTGCCGCGCCACACGGATGTCACCGCGCTCGTCGACGGCGACCGCCGTTCGTCCGACTCGCAGGACATCGGATCGTTCATCCGCGCCCAGCGGGAGGCCGCCCAGGTGTCCATCCGGCAGCTCGCGGAGCGTGCCGGCGTCTCCAACCCGTATCTGAGCCAGATCGAACGCGGGCTGCGCAAGCCGTCCGCCGAGGTCCTGGGTCAGATCGCCCGAGGTCTGAGGCTTTCCGCGGAGGTGCTCTACGCTCGCGCCGGGATCCTCGAACTCAAGCAGGGGAGCCCGGTGAGGGACGCGATCCTCACCGCCCCGGACCTCACAGAGCGACAAAGGGAGGTGCTCGTGGAGATCTACGAGTCGTTCCTGGCGAACAATGCGACCGCAGCCGACCAGGTCGTCGACGTCCCCTGATCCGGGACCTGCCGACGGCGGCCCGCCGGGCCACGTGACACCGCAGATGAGAACACCGCACGACACGAACGAGGAGTCGAGATGAGCAAGAAGACCACCGGCAAGAAGTCCACGTCCAAGGCCGAGGAGACCGGCGCCGACGCCTCCCGGGAAGCCGCCGCGGGCGGCCCGCTCGGCCAGGCGATCGCCGCCGTGCGGACCCCGGTCTACGCCTACGTCGGGGCCAACGACCTCGCGATCCAGGCGGTCTCCGGGCTCGTGAACGACCTGCGCCGCCGCGCCGAGGACGCCGTCTCCGATGCGCAGTCCAGGGTCACTGAGCGCGTCTCCGACGTCCAGAACCGCCTCACCGAGCGTGTGACCGGCGCCCAGGAGCGCGTCAGCGAGGTGCCCGAGCGCGTCCAGTCGCTGCCCGCGGAGGTCGAGGAGCTGGTCAACCGCTTCCGCCCCGAGGAACTGCGCAAGGTCGCCGACGCGTACGTGCAGGTGGCCGCCGGCATCTACGGCGGACTCGCCGCCCGCGGCGAGGACGTCGTGAGCCGACTCCGTGAGGAGAACCCGCAGCTCGAGGCCGGACTCGCCCGCGTCAACGAGCAGGTCGCCCGCGCCGCCGGCGCGGTCGAGGAGCAGCGCGAGCTGGGCGAGGAGGCCCTCGGCACGGTCGCGCGCCAGACCCGGTCGATCGGCGTGAAGGCCGCCGGACGCGTCTCCAAGGCCGCCCGCCAGGCCGCCGAGTCCGCCGGCGACGCCGCCGACACGGCCGCCGAGCGCGTCGACGAGGTGGCCGATCGGGTCGACCGGACCGCCGACAAGGCCGCCGACCGCGTCGACGAGGCCGCTTCCACGGTCTCCGCCGAGGTCGCCCGCAGCACCGCGGAGGTCGAGGCCCGCACGACCCCGGCCAAGAAGGCGGCGGCCAAGAAGGCGCCCGCGAAGAAGGCCCCGGCCAAGTCCACGACCACCACGGCGGCCACGACGACCTCGACCACCGACAAGCCGGTGGCCGCCAATCCGACGGTCGATGAGGCCGCGGCCGCGAAGGCGGCGGCCAAGACGACCGCCAAGAAGTCGACGGCGACCAAGTCCACCGCCAAGCCGACCGGCGGCAAGCCCGCCGCCACCACGTCGTCGGCGGCCAAGCCGGCCGGCTCGGACTCGGACGCGCCCTCGCCTGCCGAGCTCGCCGACAACGACCCGGCGCTGACCACCGCGGATACGCCGTTGCCGCCCGCCGGCACCGATCGCCCCTGACGCGATAGGAACACGCGCCCGGCCCGAATGGCATTCGCGCACGGTCGCGTGAGGCACCGCCGCCCCGGCCCGCTCCCTCGGGAGTAGGCCGGGGCGGCGCGCGTCTCGGACGGGTGTGAACATCACCACGCGGTCGTGTCCGACCACGCCACTACACTGGGACCCGTGATTGACACGCTTACCGGCACGTGGGGAACTGTCCAGCTCATCATCCAGGGCGCGCTCGTCGTGTGGGCGCTGGCCGGGCTCGTGCTGGCCGCGCTGCCGCCCGCCTCGGCGTACTCCGTCGAGGGGAAGTGGCCCAAGCCGGCATGGATCGCCATCTGTGCAGTCGCCGCCCTGCTCTTCGCCGTCCGGCCGCTCGGTTTCCTCAGCATCATCGCGATGGTGGCGGTGGGCGTGTTCTTCGCCGACGTGCGTCCCGCGGTCGGCGGTCGACGCAGGTGAAGACGCCGGAGGCCGGGCCGCCGCAGCGGATCGAGGAACTGGCCGAGGACTCCGGCACCACCGTGCGCAACATCCGCGTCTACCAGGAGCGCGGTCTGCTGCCCCCGCCCGTCCGCCGAGGACGCACCGCCTTCTACGGGCCGGACCACAAGCGGCGCCTCGCTCAGATCCTGCGTCTCCTCGACCGCGGCTATACGTTCGCCACGATCGAGGAGTTGTTCATCGCCGAACGGCACGGCTTCACGCTCACGGAGCTTCTCGAGCTGGAAGCGGTCCGGCCGACGCGCCGCTCCACCGGTGGGCGCCGGCGGCTGCCGCGAGGGGGAGTGGACGCGGTCGCCGGGTTCGAGCTACCGGAGCACCTCCTCGACCGGGGCGAGTCGATCGGCCTCGTCAGCGATTCGGCCGCGGCGGACCACTTCTTCGCCGACCGCTACATGCTGGAGATGTTCCGCGAGCTGATCGTGCTGGGGGTCGGCGAGGAGGGGATCGACAAGATCGGCCACCTGTTCATGGAGGGGCAGAGCACCGCGGCCGAGGCGATCGACGTTCTCGTGCAGACCATGAAGGACGCCGGGATGGACCAGTCGACCATCGTCAGGCGGGTGACCGGCATCCTTCCGCGGGCCGGCGCCGCCGCCCGGCTCATCTTCCTGTCCGCCGCCCAGACCCTGCTCACCGACAGGCACGGCTTCCCCAAGAGTTGAGCGACGTGAGCGCCGGACGGCCGCCGATCGGACGGTCTAGGTGAACACCACGGTCCGGGCACCGTGCACCAGGACCCGGTCCTCCAGGTGCCAGCGCAGCCCGCGGGCCAGCACCAGCTTCTCGGCGTCGCGGCCCTGGCGCACCATGTCCTTCACCGTCGCCGTGTGGTCCACGCGGATGACGTCCTGCTCGATGATAGGCCCCTCGTCGAGGTCGGCCGTCACGTAGTGGCACGTCGCGCCGATGAGCTTCACGCCCCGGACGTGCGCCTGGTGATACGGGCGGGCGCCGACGAAGCTGGGCAGGAAGCTGTGATGAATGTTGATCGCGCGACCGGCCCACCGGGTGCACAGGTCGTCCGGCAGGACCTGCATGAAGCGGGCCAGGACGATCGCGTGCGGGTCGATGTCGTCGACGAGTCCGGCGACCTGCTTGAACGCCGGGCCCCGCTCGGCGGGGTCGGCCGGGAACGGAACGTGGTGGAACGGCACGCCGTGCGCCTCGACCATCCCCCGCAGGTTGTTGTGGTTGCCGATCACCGCACGGATGCGGGCGGGGTAGTCACCGCTCTCGACCCGACCTAGCAGGTCGTGGAGGCAGTGGCCCTCCTTGGACACGAGGATGACGACGTCCTTCGGCTCGGACGAGTCGGAGATCTGCCAGTCGGCCTCCGGACCCAGCTCGCTGGCCACCCGTTCGAAGCGACGGCGGAGTTCGTCGATCTCCATGCCGATCGATTCGGCGTCGACGGACTGGCGGGTGAAGAACCAGCCGGTGTCCTCGTCCGCGTGGTACGCCGCCTCCATGATGGTCCCGCCCAGTTCTGCGAGGAAGGTCGCGATCCGGGCGACGATACCGATGCGGTCGGGGCAGCCCAGCGTGAGGACGAAGCGTCGTGACATGGGTGTCCATTGTGCCACCAGGCGTGTCGGCGGCTCCCGCTAGGCTGGCCCGCATGGACGCCACTCCGACCGCTCAGCTCACCCGCGCCCGCGTCGCCTCGATGATCGACCACACCCTGCTCTCGCCTGACGCGTCCCGCGAGGACGTGCAGGCCTGCCTCGACGAGGCCCGCGAGCTGGGCGTCAAGGCCGTGTGCGTGAGCCCGGCGATGCTGCCGGTACGGCCCGGCCAGCAGGTCGTCGCCACGGTCGCGGGGTTCCCGTCAGGCAAGCACCACTCGCTGGTCAAGGCGATGGAGGGCCGGCTCGCGGTGGACCAGGGCGCCACCGAGGTGGACATGGTGATCGATGTGGGCGCCGCCATCGCGGGCCTCGTCGACGAGGTGATGGCCGACGTGCTGGCGATGCGCGACGCCGTGCCCCCGCCGGTGGTGCTCAAGGTGATCCTCGAGACCGCCGCCATCCACAAGGCGCTGGGGGACGAGGCGGGCGACGAGCGGATCGAGGCCCTGTGCCACGCCGTCGCGCGCGCGGGCGCCGACTTCGTCAAGACCTCCACCGGCTTCCACCCCGCCGGCGGCGCGAGCGTGCGCGCGGTCGAGGCGATGCACCGCGCGGTGGGCGGGAAGCTGGGCATCAAGGCGTCCGGCGGGATCCGCGACGCCGACACCGCCCGCGCGATGATCGCCGCGGGCGCCACCCGGCTCGGCCTCAGCGGCAGCCGTGCGGTGCTCGACGGCTTCCCCGAGTAGTCCTGCCGTCCGGCCGCTGCTGGTCCGACGCAGGCCTTCACCCAGGGCCCCCGGCGGGAGTCAGTCCCGGCCGGTGGTGAGCACCATCTTCCCGGTGGTGCGCCCGGTCTCGCCCCGGCGGTGCGCCTCGGCGACCTGTTCGAGCGGGAAGACCTCCGAGATCGTCGCCCGCAGCGACCCCTGCTCGACGAGGTCGGTGATCGAGACGAGGTCGTGGCGTGAGGCGTCGACCAGCATCCGGACGGCCCGCACCCCGAGCCGCTCGGCCTCGCGGTAGAGGTCGTCCGAGCCGACGGGCAGGATCGACACGACGATCCCGCCGGGCCGCAGCGTGCGCAGCGACGCCAGCGAGGTGTCGCCGCCGATGGTGTCGAGCACGGCGTCGACGTCCGAGACGGCCTCCGCGATGTCCACCTCGCGGTAGTCGATCGGCTCGTCCACGCCGATCTCCCGCAGGAAGTCGTGCTTCTCCGAGCTGGCGGTGCCGATCACGTGGGCGCCGCGGGCCTTGGCGAGCTGCACGGCGACGTGCCCGACCCCGCCGGCGGCCGCGTGGATGAGGACGCGCTGGCCGGGCTGGATCCGGGCGTTCTCGACGAGCGCCTGCCACGCGGTGAGCGAGACCAGCGGCAGCGCGGCGGCCTGGACGTGGTCGAGCGAGGCCGGCTTGGGTGCGAACCAGGCGGCGGGGGCGGCGACGTACTCGGCGTGGGCGCCGTGGCCGAACGGGTACGAGAGCATGCCGAACACCTCGTCGCCGGGGGAGAACCGCGCGACGCCGATCCCGACCTCTTCGACCACGCCCGACAGGTCCCAGCCGAGGACGAACGGCGGCTCGCCGAGGAACCCGCCGGTGGCGCGGTGCTTCCAGTCGGTGGGGTTGACGCTGGCGGCCTCGACGCGGATCAGGACCTCGTTGGTGCGGGGAGTGGGACGGGGGAGGTCGACGACGGCGAGGACGTCCGGCTCACCGAGGGTCTGCTGTTGCACGGCACGCATGGAGGCTTCGTTGGTCATGGCTCCAGGGTGGCAGAATCCCGGGCCCGCCGCCCGGCTCGTCCCGCCCGTCACCCGCCACGCGGGCGCGGTTCAGCACCGTGGCGGCAGCCGGTGCAGGTCCACGTCGCGCAGCGCCCCCTCGGCGATGATCGCCGTCATGTACGTGTGATGCGGCTGGCGTCGGCGGTCGGTGGGCGAGCCCGGGTTGAGCAGGCGTAGACCGCCCTCACCGGACGCGCCCTCACCGGACGCGCCCTCCCCGGACCCGCTCTCCTCGGACACTCGCGGCGCGGTGGTGTCCCACGGGATGTGCGAGTGCCCGAAGACCAGGACGTCGGTGTCGGGGAAGGCCCTGGCCATGCGCTTCTCCCGTCCCGCGGACGCGCCGGCCTCGTGGGTGACGGCAAGTCGCACGCCGTCGAGCGTCGCGCGGGCCACTTCGGGCAGACGCTCGCGCAGCTCCGGGCCGTCGTTGTTGCCCCAGCAGGCGATGAGCCGTGCAGACCGTTCCTCGAGGGCGTCGAGGAGGGCGACGTCCATCCAGTCCCCGGCGTGGATCACGACGTCGGCGGCGTCGACCTCGTCCCAGATCCGGGCCGGCAGGTCGCGGGCGCGGGTCGGGACGTGGGTGTCGGAGATGATGAGCAGGCGCATGGGCCCAGTGTGCCGGGCGGCCGACCGCTCTTAGCGAGTCGACTCCAGCACAACGTCGCGGCCGGCCAGATCCACGGTCATCCCGCCGTCGACCACGCGGACGCCGGTGAGCTCGATCCCCTCGGGCAGGTCGGCCAGCGCGGAGTCCATCATCGAGACGGTCCCGCCGAGGATCTCCGAGGGCAGCTGGAACCCGAGCACCGACGCCTGCTGGGGATCCATCTCGAGGTTGCCGTCGATGAGCCGCGGCGTCACCACGGCCTCGGCGAGCCCGCTGATCGAGACGCGCAGGGCGCCCGCGGCGGGGTCGGAGACGATGTCCTTCACCTGGATCAGCCCGCCCAGCAGGCTGTCGCCCACGCCGCCCGCGCCCTCGGACTGGGCGGCCGCGGTCATGGTCTCGTCGGACACGAACGCGGTGCCGGTGAGCGAGTCGATACGGGACGTCTCACCCTCGGACCGCACGCCCTCGGCGGTGATGTCGATCGCCGGGACCGGGCCGGTCGCCCCCTCGGCCGGGGCGCCGTCGGTGGTGATGCGGATCGTGCCGAGCGTGCCGGTGACGTACGACAGCAGGACCGGCTGGGGCCCCAGCTCCACCTCGGGCGTCGAGCCGAGCGTCGCGCTGATCTCCTGGCGGAGGTTGTCCTTGATCGCACCGCGCATCCCGAGCTCCAGGCCCACGGCCCCGGCCACCAGCAGCACGATGGCCAGCACGGCGCCGATGACGATCCGGCGGCCCGTGAGACTCCCGCCCCGGGGTTCACCCGCCCCGTCGCCCGGAAGGGGCGCTGCCGCGTCGGCGGGCCGGGCGGCGAACTGCTCGGTGGGAGCGTTCTGCACGCCCGGGTGATCGAAGGCGGGAAGTCGCTGGGTGTCTCTCGGCGGCTGCATCGCTTCCGATTGTCACCGAAAAGGCGTCGGCGTGCAGCACCCACTTCGCCGGGCGGGGGCGTGCGGGCGGTGGGTCAGCGGGCGGCGGTCCAGCGGTTGAGGTGCCGGTACTCGGCCTCGAACAGCCGGTCCAGGTGCGAGACCACCATCTTCTCGAGCTTGCCGCCGAGCAGCGGTACCGACACCTTGACCTGCCCGGACACCGACTCCTCGGCGGCGCCGTCCCGGTCCACTGCGGTCGCGTCGCCGCTGATGAGCCCCAGCCCACCCGCCGCCTCGGCGCGCGCGGATCCGGTGAACGTCCGACCGTCGAAGCCGGAGTAGGTGCTGGTGCGCACGATGGTCAGTTCGCCCGGCAGGAACCTGCGGGCCGAGTCGGGGATGTCGTCCTCCGGGATGTGCTGCGTGATGGTCACGCGGACGCCGTCCGCGGTAGAGGCGAAGTCGTCGAGGCTGTCCTTGTCGGTCCCCACCGCCAGGAGTCGCTCGCGCCAGTACTCCTCGCTGCCGTAGGCCGAGTACACGGTCTCGATGGGGGCGTCGATACGGGCGTTGTGGGAGAAGCGGGTCGCCATGGGGTCCGACCCTACAAGCGCCGGTTACCCTCGGGCGTGTGAACCCGCCCCCGTCCGACCCCGTGCACCCGGCCGCGCAGCGGTCCGCCGGAACCTCCGCGCCGCACCCCGCCGACCCGGTCGTCGCCGAGCTGACCCGCGCCGCCGGCATCACCGCGACCGCCGGCGCGCGGCTGGCCGACCTGACGACCCTGCGCATCGGTGGCCGTCCGCGAGCGCTGCTCGAGTGCGCGACGCCCGAGGCGGTGGTCGCCGCCGTGCGCGCCCTCGACGCCGCCGAGGTCCCGGTGCTGGTGCTGGGCGGCGGGTCCAACCTGGTGGTCGCCGGTGGTGACCTCGACCTGGTGGTGGTGGCCGTGCGGAACCGGGAGGTCGAGTACCTCGCCGGCGCCGACGAGGGCCGTCTCGTCGTGCGCGCCGGTGCCGGGCTGACCTGGGACGACCTCGTCGTCGACACCGTCGGCCGCGGGTACGGGGGGCTGGAGTGCCTGTCCGGAATCCCCGGGTCCGTCGGCGCGACGCCCGTGCAGAACGTCGGCGCGTACGGCGTGGAGGTCGCCCAGATCCTGCACCGCGTGCGGTGGTATGACCGCGCGACCGGCGTCGATGAGTGGGTGACCCCGGAGGCCCTGGGGCTGGCCTACCGCACGTCGGTCCTGAAGAACACCGACCGCGCCGTGGTGCTCGAGGTGGAGCTCCGACTCGACCCCGCGGGGCGCAGCGAGCCGATCCGGTACGCCGAGCTCGCCGGCCGCCTCGGCGTGACGCCGGGCGAGCGGACCGACCCCGCCGTCGTGCGGCGTACCGTGCTGGAGCTGCGGCGCGGCAAGGGGATGGTGCTCGACGACGACGACGAGGACACCTGGTCCGCGGGGTCCTTCTTCACCAACCCGGTGATTCGCGAGGACGAACTCCCCACGGTGCGGTCCCGGGTGGCCGCCCGTCTGGGGTCCGGCCCGGCCGAGCAGATGCCCGCCTTCTCCGCGCCCGGCGGGGTCAAGCTCTCCGCGGGCTGGCTCATAGAGCGGGCCGGATTCGGCAAGGGACACCCTTCGTCGTCGTCCCCCGCCCGCCTGTCCACCAAGCACACGCTCGCGCTGACCAACAGGGGCGCGGCCACCTCCGACGACATCATCGCGCTGGCGCGCGAGGTGCGCGACGGCGTGCGGGAGGCGTTCGGAGTGGAGCTGCACCCCGAGCCCGTGTGGGTGGGCTGCCACATCTGACCGGTCCGCCCGGCCGTGGGATGCCGCCGCCAGCCGCGGGGTGGGCTCCGGCGCGGGTGAGCCCCGGCACCCGCAGGGCAGCGCCATGACAACCCCGCCGCCCGGCGCGCCGGTCGTCCCTGGCACGCTGGTCCCAGGCCTTCTAAGCTCGTCACGCCCCCGTGCGCCCGCCCGGCGCCGCCGTTTTCCCTGGAGAATCGCCCGTGGACCTGTTCGCGTATCCGGTGTCGCTCGTCATGAAGTTCTGGCACTGGGCGCTGAGCTTCGTGGTGGACCCCGACTCGGGCGTCGCCTGGGTGGGCTCCGTGCTCCTGCTGGTGGTGACCGTGCGCCTGCTGCTCCTGCGGTCCATGTGGCGGCAGCAGTACTCCATGCGCAAGATGGCGCAGCTCGCTCCCAAGATGAAGGAGCTGCAGAACAAGTACAAGGACCGCAAGTCCCCCGAGGACCGCCAGGAGCAGGCCAAGGAGATGCAGGCCCTGTACGCCGACGCCGGGGTCAACCCCCTGGCCGGCTGCCTGCCGCTCCTCGTGCAGATCCCCGTGTTCCTGGGCCTGTACTACGTGCTGCTCAACTTCTCGCCTCCCGGCAAGTCCATCGAGGAGGCCTCGCAGATGACCAACGGGGCGTTCGGCCCCGAGCAGGTGTCGTCGTTCCTCAACGCCGAGATCTTCGGCGTGCCCCTGGCGTCCTACATCCGCATGCCGCAGGAGGTCATGGACTCCCTGCACCCCGGGCTGGTGCGCGAGGACATCCTCATGCTGGCCGTGCCGCTGTTCGTGCTGGCCGGCATCGCGACGTTCATCAACATGTGGAACTCCTTCCGCCGGCAGAAGGCCGCCAAGGCCGCCGAGCAGGCCGCCCTGGCCCGCGTGGATGCCGAGGAGCGCGCCGGCGGCCCGGTCGTCGACGGTGAGGTGCTCGAGATCGACGGCGAGAAGCCCGCCGCCCCCACGCCCGCCACCACCGGCGCGGCGGGCGCTGCTGCCAAGCCGGGGGACAAGCCGCAGGATTTCCAGTCCATGGCCGAGCAGATGACCGAGTCGATGAACCAGTCGATGAAGATCATGATGTACCTGTTCCCGTTCTTCCCGATCGTGGGCGCGTACTTTTTCAACTTCCCCATCGCGATCGGCCTCTACTGGCTCACCAACAACATCTGGACCGCCGTGCAGTCGCACATCTTCATGGAGAAGCTGGAGAAGGAGCTGCCCATGAGCAGCCGCGAGGGCCTTCCCCCCAGCGCCTTCATGTAGTCCGCCGCTCCTGCCGGCCCCTGCCCGACCCGCCGCTCCTGCCGGCCCCTGCCCGTCCCGCGGCTCCCGCCGGCCCCTGCCTGTCCCGCGGCTCCCGCCGGCCCCTGCCTGTCCCGCCGCACCCGGGGTGTGACCGGGGTGCCCGCGAGGACGGTGGCCCCGCGGGTGGCCTTCCACGAATGGTCGCAGTCAGGGCGGAATTGGACGCGCCCCTGGTGCCGATCCGGCCGGATCACCGCCACGGTTGCGTCCAAACCAGTTCCGCCCGCGGGACCGGGGGTGTAGTCTGCTCGGCGTACGTCGGCAGTTGCACGGCGCGACCCCGGGAGACCGGCGCCGCGAGGGGCACGGCCGAGAGCTCGAGACGAGGAGATCCGAGGACAGTGCTCGACCCCAGGTGAGCCCCGGCCCATCCGCCGCCTCCCTGGAGCACACATGTCATCCCTCGTCCTGTCGGACGTCGCGTACGCGTTTCCCGACGACACCCCACTCTTCGACGGCCTCGATCTGAACCTCGGTCCCGGCGTCACCTCACTCGTCGGCCGCAATGGCGCGGGCAAGAGCACTCTGCTGCGACTCATCGCCGGCGAGCTGCGCCCGACGCGCGGGTCGATCAGCATCGCCGGCGAGCCCGCCCTGCCGCCCACCGTTGCCCACCTCCCGCAGTTGCTCGCCGACGCGCCCGCGGAGCGCACCCTCGCCGACGAGCTCGGCGTGGGCGGGAAGCTGGCGGCGTTGGAGCGGATCGAGGCGGGGGAGGGCGACGACGACGACTTCGCCCGCCTCGCCGACGACTGGTCGATCGCCGAGCGGACGGGCGCGCTGCTCGCCGAGTTGGGCCTTCCGACGGACCCGGGCAGGTCAGTGCTCGCGCTGTCCGGCGGGGAACGCACGCTCGCCGCGCTGGCAGGGCGGCTCCTCGAGCGGCCGCGGGTGCTCCTGCTCGACGAGCCCACCAACAATCTGGACTCGCGGGCGCGGGAGCGGTTGTTCGCGTCGATCGACCGGTTCGTCGCCGGCGGGCAGCGCATCGCGCTCGTGGTGAGCCACGACCTGGGACTGCTCGAGCGGGCCGGGACGACCGTCGAGATGCGGGGCGGCCGATGCCGGGTGTTCGGCGGGCCGTACTCGCACTACCGCGAGGTGATCGAGTCCGAGCAGTCCGCCGCGCTGCAGAGTCTGACCGGGGCGCGCAACGAACTACGCGCACAGAAGCGGGACAAGGTCGAGGCGCAGGTCGTGCTGGCGCGGCGCGAGCGGTACGGCCGGAAGATGGAGGCGAACAAGCGCGAGCCCAAGGTCGTCATGGGGATGCGCAAGCGGCAGGCCCAGGAGTCGGCGGCACGCTACAGGGCCACGCACGCGAAGGGCGTGGAGCAGGCGCAGGAGCGGATGCGCGAGGCCGACGCCGCCGTGCGACGCGAGGAGTTGTTGCGCGTCGACCTGCCCGATCCCGGGCTCCCCGCGGGCCGGGTCGTGCTGGACGCCGACGATCCGGTCGCCGGCCGGATCCACCTCGTCGGCCCGGCGCGGGTACGACTGGCCGGTCCGAACGGCAGTGGAAAGACCACTCTGCTGCGGCGCCTGTTCGGCGAGGGCGTCGCGGGGCCGGGGTCGCGCGGGACCGGCCGCACGCGGGGAGCGGAGGTGGCGAGCGGAGCCAACCGGGGCGACGACGACAACGCCGCCCTCGTCCCGTGGGCCCTGCTGCCGCAGGATCTTCGCGTCGAGCATCCGGAGTGGTCGGTCGTCGACGCGATCCGCGCGGTCCGCCCCGAGGCGCCGGCGGAGGAGGCGCATGCCCACGCGGCGCGACTGCTCTTCACCGGCGACGCGGGCCTGCGCGGACTCGGTGAACTCTCCGGAGGCGAGCGTCTTCGAGCGGCGCTCGCGGCGAGGTTGTTCGCGCGGCCGGTCCCGCAGCTGCTGGTGCTGGACGAGCCGACCAACAACCTCGACCTGGACGGGGTGCAGGTGCTGGCCGATGCCCTCTCGGGGTGGCGGGGCGCGTTGCTGCTGGTCAGCCACGACGACGGCTTCTGCGACCGCGTGGGGATGGACGACGTGATCACCCCGCGGTGAGTCCCGCCCCACGGCGGTGAGCCCCGGCCCACCGCGGTGGGGCGTGCGTCAGACCGCGCCGCCGGCCACCGACGGCGGGGTGCCGGTGTTGGTGGAGGCGTCGTTCTCGCGGGCGAGGTACTCCTCGATGCGGAACCAGTCGTCGGCCGCGCGCTCGGCGATGGTGACGAGCGTGTTCATGTTGGCGACCTCCTCGACCTGCTCGCGCAGGAACCACAGCATGAACTGCTCGCCGAGAGGGTCGGACTCGGCGCGGGCGGCCTGGAACATGTCCTCGATCTGCCGCGTCACCTGCTTCTCCTGTTCGAGCGCGAGGCGCAGCGCGTCGGCGGGGCCGCTGAACCGGGCCTCCGGGGCGGGGACGGCGGGGATCGTGACGGGGATGTCGCGGTCGAGCATGTACTGGACCATCATCATCGCGTGGTTCCGCTCACCGAGGCTGTGCGAGTAGAAGCGCCCGGCGAGCTGCGGCAGGTCCTGCGCGTCCGCCCACACTGCGATCGCGACGTACTGCTGGCTGGCGGCGAACTCGTGACCGACCTGAGCGGAGAGGAGATCGACGAAGGTGTTCTTGTTCCTGGCCATGGCGGGCCCCTTTCAGTAGGGGGCCAGACTATGGCGAACGCCGACGTTTTACCAGGTCAGATAGCCTAACCTGCCTTTCGATTGGACAGGCTCACCTACTGATGTCAGCTCCGGTGCGCGCGCGTCGCGGAGTGCTGATCGCGGGGCTTCACCACGATCTGGTCCAGGTTGACGTGGGAGGGCCTGCTGGCCACGAAGCCGACGATCTCCGCCACATCCTGCGCGACCATGGGGGTCAGCCCACGGTAGACGGCGGCCGCCTTGTCGTCGTCGCCGTCGAATCGCACGCGCGAGAATTCGGTCTCGACCATGCCGGGCGCGATCTCGGTGAACCGCACCGGCTGGCCGAGGTGCTCGCCGCGGAGGGTGCGGTGCAGGACGGCCTGCGCGTGCTTGGCGGACGTGTAGCCGGAGCCGTTGTCGTAGGACTCGATCGCGGCGATAGAGGTGATGGTGATGACAAGCCCGTCGCCCGTCTCGACCAGCACCGGCATGAGTCCGCGCACCATGCGCAGCGTGCCGAGGACGTTGGTCTCCCACATCCAACGCCACTGATCCTCGTCGGCGTCCATCACGCTGGTCGTGCCCTTGGCGCCGCCGGCGTTGTTGACCAGCACGTGCAGCCGGGGGACGGCCGCGCAGAACGCCTCGCACGAGTCCGCGTCGGTCACGTCGAGCGGCATGGCCGTGCCCCCGATCTCGTCCGCCAGCGCCTGCAGCCGCTCGACGCGCCGCGCGCCGATCACCACGTGGAAGCCCATCCGCGCCAGCTCGCGCGCGGTCGCCTCCCCGATGCCGGACGACGCCCCGGTCACCACGGCGACGCGGGTCTCGGCGGGCAGGGCGGACAGGCGGTCTCGGGCGGCGGAGTGCTCGATCATAGCTTAGAGGGTAAGGGGCGACGGCCGAGTGGGGCGATGGTTGCGGCGGTCGAGGGCGATGACGGTCCCGGGCGGGAGACGAGGCGGCGAGGGAGGATTCGCGCGAGAGAAGCGGCGCGGGAGAAGTGGCGCGTGGGATATGACGACGGCGACCCCGCTGCCGCCTGGAGGTGGGCGACACCGGGTCGTGCGCGTGCGCGGCCTGCCGACTCAGCCGCGACGCAGGCCGGGGAGCATCCCGATCAGTCCGCGGACCGTGCCGCGGGCGATGTCGGCGGTGGAGAAGTAGTCCTGCCACCCGCAGACCAGACCGCCACGGACCTCGAGGCGCCCGCACACCCAGAAGTCGCAGCGGAACGGGCCGACGCCCAGCGTGTCCGTGCGCTCGGTCAGAACGACGTGGGGGGAGCGGGGATCGGTGGGGTCCGAGGGGGCGGACACCGCGAGGTGGTGGGTCTGCACCCCGAAGTGCATGCTGCGGTGCATCGCGGCGATCGCGCTGACGACGGCCCGCTTTCCCCGCATCGTCGGCAGGCCGATGTTCGCCCACCACACGTCGTCGGAGACCAGTTCGGCCGCGGCGGAGGTCGAGCCGGAGGCGAGGGCGTCGAAGAACACCCGGACGACGACGTCGGGGTCCGTTTGCGTGGTGGTGACAGCCATTGGCCCACGATAATCGCAACCGTCGGTTCCGGGGCGCGCAACGGCACGGTCAGCGACCCACCTGCTCCGGACCCGCTCCGGACTTACGCGTCCGGTCTGGTCCATTCCGGGCGCGTGACCCAGGCACGAGCGAGCAGATTCCACGCGCAAGCCGGTCCGGGCGCGTAACCCCGCCGGGGCGAGCAAGCCGAGCGAGCAGATTCCACGCGCAGGCCAAACGGCGCGCGTGGGTCGAGGCGGGACTGGTCGCGTGGGGGCGCATGGCCGCGACCGGCCGTGCGGATGCGGAACTGCTGGCACGATGACCGACATGACCTCAGCCAGCACCCCCTCGTCCACCCAGACCGTCGCCTCCACCGTCTCGTCGGACGGCGCCGCCATCGCCTACCGCGTGCTCGGCGACCCCGCTGCGCGCCCGCTCGTGCTGATCCACGGCTGGGCCCAGTCGAGCGCCTGCTGGGGGCCCGAGCTGCTGGCCGAACTGGCGACCCGGTTCCGGGTGGTGGCGATGGACCTGCGCGGCCACGGACACTCCGACGTCGCCGAGGCGGGCTACGACTCGGCCGCCCAGTGGGCCGACGACGTGGAGGCGGTCCTCGACGCCGCCGGCATCGGCGAGGGGGCCGGGGCGATCCTGCTGGGCTGGTCGTACGGCGGGATAGTGGTCTCCGACTACCTGGCCGCGCGCGGCGAGGACCGGGTGGCCGGGATCGTGCTCTGCGGCGCCGTGACCTCGGTCTCCCGCTCCGCCGGCGGCGCGATCGGACCGGCGATGATCGAGGTGACGTCGAACGGCGCGTTCGACGAGGACCCCCGAAAGGCCGTGGCCGCCCTGGCGAGCTTCGGCAGCGCCATGATGCGCGGCGGCGACGGCACCAGCGGCCAGCGGATCTTCGGACTGTCGCTCGCCACCCCGCCGGCGGTCCGCCAGAAGTTGCTCACCCGGCGTGTGGACAACGACGAGACCTTGCGCGGCCTGGGCATCCCCGCGCTGGTGATCCACGGTGAGCACGACGGCGTGGTGCTGCCGTCCGCCGGTCAGGCCAACGCCGAGATGGTCCCCGGCGGCCGTTACGTGGGCTTCGCCGAATCCGCCCACGCGCCCTTTCTCGAGGAGACGTCGAAGTTCCTCGCCGAGCTCGACTCCTTCACCGCCGGACTCTGACGCATGACTCTGACGCATGACTCTGACGGCGGACTCTGACGCCGGGACGGGTCAGCCGGCGTTGTTGACCTTCTCGACCTGCTTGGTCAGGAGGTCCGCCAGCTCCGCCTCGGCGTCGGGGCCGATTTCGCCCCCGCTGTCCGGGGCCGTCATGGCGCCGGCGAGGACCTTCACGCCGCGGACCTCGGTCAGGTAGACGATGTTCGTCATGCGCCCACCCTCACCGAGTGCCTCGACCTGCGTGTCCGAGGTCCGTGCGAGCACCTCGTCGGCGCCCTCGATCTCCGGAGCGTCGACCTCGGCCGAGGTGCCGGTGATCCCCAGGGCCTGACCGGAGAACCGCACCTCGGCGCAGCTCTCCCAGTTGGTCTTATACTCGTCGAACGACACGCCGGTCCGCAGCACCTGCACGGTGAACATGGCCGAGCCATCCTCGCCACCACCCATGAGCGCAGCCAGACCACCGCCGGAGACGTCACCGGCGAGGGTGGCGTTCATGTCGGCGGCGTCGGCGCACTCCGGCGGATCGACCTCGAGCTCCATGCCCTCGGGCATCTCGAGCCCCGCGCCCGCCTGCGCCAACAACGCGGGATCGGCCGCCTGCATCGGCATGGGCCCCGCCTCCTCCGGCGTCAGCAGCAGGTCCTGCGGCGAAGCGTCGGTGGGCTCGTCGCTTGCGTCATCCATGGCCCCGGACACCGCGTCACCGGCCTCGTCCACCGCCGACGCCGCCGAAGCACCAGCGTCCGAGGCGGCCGATTCGGCCTGCTCACCGGCGTCGGAGGAACACGATGCCGCGCTGAGGGCGGCCCCCAGGGCGAGTGCGATACCGAGCCGACGAATGGTCATGATTTTCTCCGCGTGTGGTGGCTGTTGATAACGGCTGCGCCAGACGCTATACCGACGCACCCGTCGAGGGGTATGCCAACCCGCCGGGGGAGTGGATGCCCGCCTCGTCGTCGTCGAAAAATCCCGGGAGGGCTGCGCACCACCGCTGTGTCCCGGCTCAGTGGCACCCACCCGCCCCCGCAACGTGTACCCCGCGGCACCCACCCGCCCCCCGCGCGAGGTGCACCCCGCCCCGCGCGACGTGCACCCCGGCGCGGGCGGGGGCACAATCGAGCGGGTGACCGTCTCCGAGCTCGACCGCGGCGTCGCGCACCCGCTGCCCCGACGCATCGCGGTGTTGTCCTTCCACACCTCCCCGCTCGCCCAACCGGGCACGGGCGACGCCGGCGGCCTCAACGTGTACGTCCTGCAGACCGCCCGTCGGCTGGCCCGCCGCGGCGTGGAGGTCGAGATCTTCACCCGTGCGACCCACTCCTCCCAGCCGCCCGTCGAGGAGGCCGGCGACGGCGTGTTGGTCCGCAACATCGTCGCCGGGCCGTTCGAGGGCCTGCGCAAGGAGGACCTGCCCACGCAGCTGTGCCCGTTCGTCGCCGGCGTCATGCGCGCCGAGGCCGGCCAGGCTCCCGGCCACTACGACCTCATCCACTCCCACTACTGGCTGTCCGGGCAGGCCGGGCTGGTGGCGTCCGAGCACTGGGGCGTGCCCCTCGTACACACCGCGCACACCCTCGCCGAGGTCAAGAACGCGGTCCTCGCCGCCGGTGACACGCCGGAGCCCGAGTCCCGGCGCATCGGGGAACAACAGATCGTCGACGCCGCGCACCGCCTGGTCGTCAACACCACCGGCGAGCGCGACGAACTCGTCCGCTTCTACGACGCCGACCCGGCGGACATCGACGTCGTCTCGCCCGGCGCCGACCTCGACCAGTACACGCCCGGCACGCAGCGCGGCACCGAGCGGGCCCGCCGCGCGCTGGGCCTGGCGCAGCGCACCGAGGTCATCGCCTTTGTCGGCCGCATCCAGCCGCTCAAGGCCCCTGACGTGATCGTCCGCGCGCTCGCCGAGATCGTGCGCGCGCAACCCCACCGCGACGTCCGACTGCTGGTGGTGGGCGGGCCGAGCGGGTCCGGGATGGACCGGCCGAGCTCGCTCATGGAGCTCGCCGAGGAACTGGGCGTGGCCGACCGCGTGAACTTCCTCGCGCCGCGCCCGCCGTCGGAGCTGGTGGACGTGTACCGCGCCGCGGACATCGTGGCGGTGCCGTCGTACTCGGAGTCGTTCGGGCTCGTCGCGCTCGAGGCGCAGGCGTGCGGGACGCCCGTGGTCGCCGCCGCGGTGGGCGGGCTGCCGACGGCCGTCGCCGACGGCCGCACCGGGCTCACCGTGGACGGGCACGATCCGCGGGAGTGGGCACGCGTGTTGTCGGGATTGTTGGACGACGACGAGCTGCGCCTGTCGATGTCGCGGGCCGCCCCGGTGCACGCGTCCGGGTTCAGCTGGGACTCGACGGCCGACGGACTGCTGGGGTCGTACGCGGGCACGATGGCCGCTTACCGGACCCGGCGTGCAGAGGCGGCGGCGTCCTGACCGCATCCGGCGTGCGGAGATGCTGACGTCCTGACCGTGCCCGGCCCGCTGGACCATCCGCCGCGGCGCGGGCACCGAACCCCTCGTGGGCGTCATTCGCGTAGACAGAAGTTCGAGTAGACACGAGGGACGACGCCCCCACCGCCGAAGGAGCCCCACGATGAGCGACGAGACCCGCGAGCCCGACTTCGACCAGCCCACCGTGGACCGGATCCGCGACTTCCTCGTGGATAGGGAGATCGAGTCCACGCTGGCCGACGGACACACCTTCGTCGTGCAGTTGCCGGGGGAGAAGCGCCTCAAGACCGCCTGCCATCTCACGGTGAACAAGGAGAGCGTGCGCGTCGAGGCGTTCGTGTGCCGCAACCCGGACGAGGACTTCGAGAAGGTCTACAAGTACCTCCTGCGCCGCAATCGTCGGCTGTACCAGGTGGCGTACACGCTGGACAACAACGGCGACATCTACCTCGTCGGCCGGATGCCGCTCATCGCGGTCACCGAGGAGGAGCTCGACCGCGTGCTGGGCCAGGTGCTCGAGGCCGCCGACCACGACTTCAACATCATCCTCGAGACCGGCTTCCACACGTCGATCCGCCGCGAATGGGAGTGGCGGGTCTCGCGCGGTGAGCCGCTGCGCAACCTCGACGCGTTCCGCCACCTCACCGAGGACCTGCCCCAGCCGGAGTAGGCGGCCCCGCCCTGGGCGCGCTCGTCGAGAAGAGCGTTTCGCACATTTCTACTCGGCCGATGCGGGCGAAATCGTCTTCTCGATGACTGGTCGGTGCGGTTAGGCGGTGATCTGCTCCGCGACCTTCTTGCGCAGGACCTTGCCCATCGGGTTGCGGGCCAGGTCGTCGACCTCCACGAACTCGCGCGGCACCTTGTACCCGGTCAGCGAGGCCCGGCAGTGCGCGCGGACCGCGTCGACGTCGAGCGTCGCCCCCGGTTCGAGGACCACCGCGGCCACGACCTGCTCGCCCCCGTCGGCCGCGGGACGACCCACCACCGCGCAGTCCGCGATCCCCGGGGCGGTGCGCAGGACCGCCTCCACCTCGGAGGGGTAGACGTTGAAGCCGCCGGTGACGATCATCTCCTTGATGCGGTCGACCACGCGCAGGAAGCCGTCGGGATCCTGCACCACGACGTCGCCGGTGCGCAGCCAGCCGTCGTGGAACGTCGCGGCGGTGGCCTCCTCGTTGCCCCAGTACCCGCGGAAGATCTGTGGCCCCTTGACCAGGAGCTCACCGGGCTTGCCGCCAGGGACGTCCTTCGACGGATCGTCCTGATCGACGATCCGGATGTCCGTGTCGGGGAAGGGCACGCCGATCGCGCCGGCCCGCCTCGCCGTCGACATGGGGTTGCCGACGATGATCGGCGAGGTCTCGGTCATCCCGTACCCCTCCACCAACAGGCCGCCGGTGGCGGATTCCCACTTCTCGATGAGCTCGGCGGGCAGGCTCATGGCGCCGGAGAACGAGAAGCGCACGCCCTGCAGGGAGATCGTGCGCTTGGCGGACTCCTCGAGGATCCGGGTGTAGATCGGCGGGACGGCGGGGATGAAGGTGGGCAGGTTCTTGGCGAAGATCGGCATGACGAGGTCCATGTCGGGCGTCGGCACCAACTGCAGGCGCGCTCCCTGGGCGATGCCGAACACCACACACATCGTCACCCCGTAGGCGTGGAACATGGGCAGCGTCGCGAGGAAGCGCTCGCGGCCGGGCTCGAGCCCGGGGACCCAGGCGCGACCCTGGGTGGCGTTCGCGACGAGGTTGGCGTGGGTGAGCACGGCGCCCCTGGGGGTCCCGGTGGTGCCGGAGGTGTAGAGGATGAGCGCGGCGTCGTCGGCGGCGGGCCGCGGGTGCGAGAAGTCGAGCTCGGGGCCGGTCTCGAGCTCGCCCCAGTCGAGGGTGCCGGGCGCCGGTCGGGAGAGCTTGGCGCGGGAGGCGCGCAGCGCGGGCACGGGGAGGTGTCGCAGCGCGAGTCGCTTGGCGGTGGGGAAGGCGTCGAGGAGGTCGACGGCGAGGACGTGCTCGATCCGGGTGCCGGGGCGGTCCGCGAGATCACGCACGACGTCGGCGACGACGTTCCACGTCACGACGACCTTCGCCCCGTGGTCGGTGAAGGGGCCCTCGAGCTCGTCGGCGGTGTACAGGGGGTTGTGCTCGACGACGATCGCCCCGATGCGCAGGGCCGCGTAGAAGACGGCCACGCCCTGGGGGCAGTTCGGCAGCAGCACCGCGACGCGGTCGCCGGGCCGGACGCCGAGTCGGCGCAGGCCCTCGGCGGCGCGGCGGACCCGGCGGCCGAGATCGGAGTAGCTGGTCAGGCGGCCGAAGAACTCGGTGGCGGGCCGGTCGGCGTGGGCGGTGACGGCGGCATCGAACTGGTCGATGAGGGTGGTGGTGCCGTAGTCGAGGTCGTGCGTCGTGCCCGGGGTGTAGTGCACGGTCCACGGCCGGTCGGGGTGTGCGGGGGTGTCGGCTCCGGCGAGTGCGGTCATGTCTGCACCGTAGTCCTCCGGTGGCAGGTCATAATGAGCGTATGGCTTACGGAACACTCGTCCTCCTGCGTCACGGGCAGTCCCAGTGGAACGCGTCCAACCAGTTCACGGGCTGGGTCGACGTCGACCTCACCGATCTGGGACGAGAGGAGGCGGTCCGCGGCGGCGAGCTCCTCGCGGAGGCGGGGATCCTGCCCGACGTGCTCTACACCTCGCTGCTGCGTCGTGCGATCACCACGGCGAACATCGCGCTGGACGCGTGCGACCGCCACTGGGTGCCGGTCACCCGCCACTGGAAGCTCAACGAGCGGCACTACGGCAAGCTCCAGGGGCTGAACAAGGCGGAGATCAAGGAGGAGTTCGGCGACGAGCAGTTCATGCTGTGGCGCCGCAGCTACGACACCCCGCCGCCGCCGATCGACGCGGACAACCAGTACTCGCAGACGAGCGACGTCCGGTACGCCGATCTGCCGGAGGTGCCGCTGACCGAGTGCCTCAAGGACGTCGTGGACCGGTTCATCCCGTACTACGCCGCCGAGATCGCGCCGAAGCTCGCGGAGGGCAAGACGGTCATGGTCGCCGCGCACGGCAACTCGCTGCGCGCACTGGTCAAGCACCTCGACGGCATCTCGGACGACGACATCGCGGGCCTGAACATCCCCACCGGCATCCCGCTGGTGTACCGGTTCGACGAGGCCGGTCTGGTCGCCAACCCGGGCGGCACCTACCTCGACCCGGAGGCCGCTGCCGCCGGTGCGGCCGCGGTCGCCAACCAGGGCGGCAAGTAGCGCGCGCGGCGGCGTCCCCGCCCCGGTGCGGTCGGACGGCCCGTCGCAGGTGAAGGCCCGGTGAACGGGCCGTGAACCCCCGTCCACCTGCGGACTTCCCGCCGGTGGACGGGGGTTCGTCGATTCGGGCGCGCGGGCGGGGCACCGTAGGATCGGGGCCGTGCAGGTCAGTCTGGGGATCTTCCTCGCGATCGTCGCCGGGGTCATCGGCTTCATCGTGGGCGGCTTCGTCGTCCCGCTGATCAACCGGCGCAACGAGCGTCGCCGTGCCGAGCAGGCCGGGCCGAGCCGGCTGGAGGTGCTGCAGGGGGTCTACCTGCAGGCGCCATATGCGCTGGCCGTGGTGGACCGGCATCAGGACGTGGTCCTCTACAACCGTCGCGCGGCGGAGCTGGGGATCGTCGACGACCGCCTCCTCGTGGAGCCGGTGTGGCTGGCCGCCCAGGCGACGTTCACGACCGGGGAGCCCACGCGCTTCGACCTGCCCGCCAAGTTGCTCACCGGCCGCCGGCGCATCCCCTCGGTGAGCGGGCGCAGCGAGATCCTCGGCGAGTACAACGAGCAGTTCGTGGTGGTGTTCGCCGACGACGACTCGGAACACCGCCGCATGGAGGCCGCCCGCCGCGACTTCGTCGCCAACGTCTCCCACGAGCTCAAGACGCCGGTCGGGGCGATGGCCGTGCTCGCGGAGGCGCTCCTGGAGTCCAAGGACGACCCGGACTCGGTCGAGTACTTCGGCGGACGCGTGGCGAGCGAGGCCCAGCGGCTGGGCAAGATGGTCTCCGAGCTGATCGAGCTCTCGCGGCTGCAGGGCGCCGAGCGGATCCGAGACCCCGAGCCGGTGGACGTGGACGACGTGGTGGACGAGGCACTGCGCCGGTCCGCGTCGACGGCGGAGGCGGCGGGGATCGAGCTCATCACCGACGCTCCGTCCGGCCTCGAGGTGAAGGGCGACCGGACCCTGCTGGTCACGGCGCTGACCAACCTCGTCTCCAACGCGGTCAACTACTCGCCCGAGCGCACGCCGGTGTCGATCACCCGGGGTATCGACGGGGACACCGTGATGCTGCGCGTCACCGACCGCGGCATCGGGATCGCCCCCGAGCACCAGGCCCGCGTCTTCGAGCGGTTCTTCCGTGTGGACAAGGCGCGTTCGCGGGCGACCGGCGGGACGGGCTTGGGGCTCGCGATCGTCAAGCACGTCGCGCAGAACCACAACGGAGCTGTCAGCCTGTGGAGCCGCCCCGGCACGGGGTCGACCTTCACACTCGAACTCCCGGCCCACGTGGAGCCGGGTGGCGACGGGACGACCCCCGCCGCCGAGCACGTCTCACAAGGAGAGGACCAGGTGCCGTGACCAGGGTGCTGATCGTGGAGGACGAGGATTCGTTGGCGGATCCGCTGGCGTTCCTTCTCCGCAAGGAGGGCTTCGAGGTCGACGTGGCGGGGGACGGCCCGACCGCGCTGCAGAGCTTCGAGTCCGAGGGTGCGGACATCGTGCTGCTCGACCTCATGCTGCCCGGCATGTCCGGCACCGACGTGTGCAAGCGCCTGCGGATGACGTCGAGCGTGCCGGTGATCATGGTGACCGCTCGGGACAGTGAGATCGACAAGGTCGTGGGCCTGGAGCTGGGTGCCGACGACTACGTGACCAAGCCCTACTCGGCCCGCGAACTCATCGCCCGCATCCGGGCCGTCCTGCGGCGCGGTGCGGAGTCCGAGGCCGAGCCGGTCGAGGAGATCGGCGTCCTGGAGTCCGGGCCGGTGCGGATGGACATCGAGCGGCACACGGTGATGGTCCGCGGCGCGGCGGTGACGCTGCCGCTCAAGGAGTTCGACCTGCTCGAGTACCTGCTGCGCAACTCGGGCCGGGTGCTCACCCGCGGTCAGCTCATCGACCGGGTGTGGGGCTCGGACTACGTGGGCGACACCAAGACCCTCGACGTGCACGTCAAGCGGCTGCGCTCGAAGATCGAGACGGACCCCGGCAAGCCGGTGCACCTGGTCACCGTCCGCGGGCTGGGCTACAAGTTCGAGTCCTGACCGCCCCGCCCGCCGGCGGCGCGCTCGGTCGCCGGGTGAACGGCGATGATGCCCAGCTGCCGCCGGCGCCCGCACGCCGCGGCGAGCACCTCGTAGGCCTCGGCGCCGAGGAGCTCGACCAGCTCGTCGCGCAGGGAGACGTACACGGGCTCGGTGCCCACGTGTGCCTCCGGCGAGCCGGTGCAGTACCAGTCCAGGTCCAGCCCGCCCGGGCCCCAGCCGCGGCGGTCGTATTCGCCGACACGGGTGTGGAGGATCTCCACCTCGTCGGCGCGGGTCTCGGTGTCCTGCGTGAGTCGTATCGGCAACTGCCAACACACGTCGGGTTTGGACTCGGGGAGGCTACGCCCCGTCCGCGCGGCGAGGTGGTGCAGGGCGCAGCCCGACCCGGTCGGCCATCCGACGTCGTTGAAGAACACGCACCGACCGCCTAGGC